>RFNU01000114.1 GCA_009927065.1 bacterium
TCACTGTTTTTGTTTTTTGCCCTATGAGTTCTTTATTACATGCTTTACATCTAATACTTAACATAATATTTCTCCTCAATATTGTAAATGAGATCTTAATTTCCAGACAAATTTTCCGTGGGATTCCATCAAATCCTGGGCCAAATTAGTAGTCGCATATTGCTTCTGTTCTTCAGACTCTTCAGAAATTTCTTGCATTAGTTCAATGAACTTAATATTATTGCTAAGAAGTTCCTGAAGCATTTCAGTTGCTCCTGTTGAACTTGGTGATCCTTGTATTTTAGTAACCTCAAGCATTCTCGAAAGAGAACTCAAAGGTTTAATATTTAAGTATCTCATATGTTCCGAAATACGATCAATTTCTTCAAACATAGTATTATACTGTTCGCCAAATAATTGATGAAGTTGAGTAAAATCACTTCCAACTATATTCCAATGATATGCCCAAGTTTTATGAAACAAAACAAAAAGTGATGATTGAGCATCACTTAGAAGTTTGAGTAATATTTCCATTATACTTTTTTGAGTATTTATAATCTTTAATAAAGCAATTTAAACTATATCTAAATCCAATTTCACTTTCATTATATTTTCCCTGAACACTTCCATGTATAAAATTACCATCGAAGATTACAGCAGTGTTTTCAAAATTGGATATTTGAACTGATATTGTATCATTTTTTTTGTTCATGAAAAATGTACCATTCTCAAAATTGCATTTTTCTCCTTGTAAATAAACTAAAATTTGTAAAGGAAATCCATCTACATGTGGATTAAATACTGTATTTTTTCTTTTATAAAATTTAAGTTCACAATCAATTATTTCTATATCAAAATTTTTTTTAACGCAATCAATAAAGACTTCATATAAATTAAAATCTATGTCTCTAAGGTCTTTTGTAGAAAAACTTCTTTTACTTGAATTTGTATCATAATATTGAGAATTCAAACTTGAGGTTGTAAATTTTTTATATAAATCTTCTGCAAAAAAAGAATCAATATAGGACAACTTTTTCATAACCAAAAATGTTTTTAGATATTTATAATGATAAAGTATATTGATCAAATAAAAATTTTTTCACATATTTTTAATGATTTCGTTTTAAACTTATAAACTTTTTATTTTTTCCACAAAAAATTGAAGGGACATTTTAGTTTTTCTTTACTATCAAATATAATAGAATGGTAGTCAAATCCTTGACAAATTCCAGATTCAAAAAAAGATTGTCTTTTTTGAGTGTTTTT
>RFNU01000075.1 GCA_009927065.1 bacterium
ATTTCTTGCACTGGTGCAGAAAGATTCTTAAATAATATTACTATAGATGCTGGAACATTCTGATGAATGATATTGATTATCAATCTTTATTATCTTCATATCAAAAAAAAGTCTCTGAACTTTCTAATCAGGTAGTAGTTTATGAAGCCAAAATTAATTCTTTATCATCATTAAATAGTGAATTGATTTCTAAAATTGAAAAGTTAGAAAACTCAAAAACTACAAAAAAGAAACCAGAAGATTTTACATAAATAAGTAAAAACTCAGTATATACTGGGTTTAAGGTATATACCAACTATGAGGTTGAATGAATACTAATCCAACAATAAAGGTAAAGCGTTCGCTTGTTTCTGGTAAAGTTCCAACAACTGATCAGTTGGGACTTGGCGAACTAGCTATCAACCATTATGATGGAAAGTTATTCATTAGGCAGGATACTCAAGGAGTTGGTGTAGGTACAACAGTTATATCTTTAGGATTAACAGGACCTCAAGGCGCTGGAGGAGATCAAGGTACAAGAGGACCTCAAGGAGCTCAAGGTGCTCAAGGACTAATAGGACCTCAAGGTGCTCAAGGATTCCAGGGACCTCAAGGACCTCAAGGATTCCAGGGACCTCAAGGTGCTCAAGGTGCTCAAGGTGCTACAGGAGGAACAGCAGATTGGTTAAGAAAAACTACAAACTATTCTGCATTAGTTGGAGAAAAGATTGTTGCAGATACTAGTGGTGGATCTTGGACATTAACATTACCACCAGCCCCCACAACTGGCAATTTTATATCAATCACTGACAATGCAAGTTGGAATGACAATAATCTTATTATCGATAGAAATGGGTCTACAATTGAAGGAAACTCTCAAAATTTTATTTTAGATATTTCAGGTATTGAAGTAACTTTCATTTATGATGGAACAACTTGGCAACTTTATGCAAATGTTGGACCAAGAGGATATAGAGGACCTCAAGGTGCTCAAGGTGCTCAAGGTGCTTCTGGTGCTGGAGGATCTACAGGTTCTCAAGGATTTCAGGGACCTCAAGGTGCTACAGGAGCACAAGGTGCTCAAGGATTCCAGGGACCTCAAGGTGCTACAGGAGCACAAGGTGCTCAAGGTGCCACAGGTGGTGGAGGAGCTACAGGAGCACAAGGTGCTCAAGGTGCCACAGGTGGTGGAGGAGCTACAGGAGCACAAGGTGCTCAAGGATTTCAGGGACCTCAAGGTGCTCAAGGTGCTCAAGGTGCTCAAGGTGCCACAGGAGCACAAGGTGCTACAGGAGCACAAGGTGCTCAAGGATTTCAGGGACCTCAAGGAGCACAAGGTGCTCAAGGATTCCAGGGACCTCAAGGAGCACAAGGTGCTCAAGGTGCACAAGGTGCACAAGGAGCAACAGGATCTCAAGGAGCTACAGGATCTCAAGGTGCTACAGGAGCACAAGGTGCTCAAGGATTCCAAGGACCTCAAGGAGCACAAGGTGGTGGAGGAGCTACAGGAGCACAAGGTGCTCAAGGTGCTCAAGGTGCTACAGGATCTCAAGGAGCAACAGGATCTCAAGGAGCAACAGGAGCACAAGGTGCTCAAGGTGCTCAA
>RFNU01000239.1 GCA_009927065.1 bacterium
TTGTATTGTAAAGTTCTCTGTGATGACAGATATTATAGTTTTTTAGATATTTATGAAGGATATGCGATGATTATGATACCGGAACCAAAATTTCATCCACCTTATAATGTATCCAAGAATATTCAATATGATGTTGTAAGTTATGTCAATTCGTGATATGATAAAAGAAAAAAATAAAAATTATGAGAATTTTAGGCATTAGTCCAGCACATGACTCTTCAGTTTGTGTAATAAATGATGGAAAAATTGAACTCTTCTTTAAAGAAGAAAGATTTACCCAAATAAAAAAAGACAATTTGCCTTTTCTATCCATCATTAAAGTTTATGAGAATTTAAAAGGCAAAGTAGATCGCTGTGTAATTGGATCTCCTTCACCAACAGATCCATATTTTCACTCTCTTGAAATTTTTGTGCAAAAACTTTTCAAATGTCCTGTTGATAGATTTTGTTATCATCACCATCTTCAACATGCAGCACTTGCATTTGAGAATAGCAATTTTGATGAGTCGTTAATTTTTGTAATTGACAGAAATGGATCAGATATTGGTAATGGATTAAGAGAGTCTGAAACTGTTATTGTGGCAAAGAAGAAACCTTATAGTCTGGTTGAAATTTATAAAAATTTCTGGGTTTCTAATTCCGGTGAAGGTTTAGATAGCTGTGTAAATGAATTATTAATACAATTAAATAATGATAATAAGGATTGTACTTTTGTGTGCAAAAGTTCCTTTAATACAACCAAAGTATATGAAACTGCGACATCATTAATATCAGAACATCCATTAAATAATGGAAAAACCATGGGTTTGTCTTCTTACGGAAATTCAAGAGAAAAATTTCCAAATCTTTTTAGAAAATCTTTATTCTCTGGGGAATCTCAAGAATATTTAATTCCAAATGATTCTTATTTTTCACACAGAAAAAGAGATTATGCTGAGGTGGAAGTTTCTGTTTTTGTAGATTTAGATGATGAACGCACAGAGGATTTAAAAGAAACTAATTATGAATTATACGCAGATTATGCATATCACGTACAAACACAAACTCAGAAAGAAGTATTAAATTTTATAAAAGCATTTGTAGAAAAAACAAAAATTAAAAATGTTGTGATAACAGGCGGGTATGGAATGAATATAGTTGCCAATTCTTTTTATGTTAAAGAAATGGCTGATGTAAATTTTTTCTTTGAACCCATGTCAGATGATACTGGAAACAGTATCGGAGTTTGTCTTTTGTTATATAAACAAATAACAAATGATTTCAATAATTACAAAATGAAAAATACATTTATTCACGGAATTAAATATTCTTTAGATAGTATTGATGGAAAAAAATGTTCTACATCAGAAATTGTAGAATTGTTAAAAAATCAAAAATCAGTTGCTGTTTTTAATGAATTAAGTGAATCGGGTCAAAGAGCACTTGGCAATAGATCAATATTATTTGATGCTAGAAATAAAGATGCTAAAAAAATTGTAAATGAGATAAAGAAAAGAGAGTGGTACAGACCTTTTGCTGCAATTGTTTTAGAAGAAGATGCTAATATATATTTTGATATGCTTGGACTTAAAAAAAGCGAGTATATGTCGAATTCATTTTATGTTAGAGAAAAATATAAAGATAAATTGCCAGGAATAGTTCATGTTGATGGTTCATGTAGAGTACAAACAATAGATAAAACTTCTAACTTATATGAATTATTGATAAAATTTAAAGAAAAAACTGGAATAGGATTATTATTAAATACCAGTTTCAATCTTTCTGGATATCCATTGGTGGAGACCCCAGAACAGGCCATTAAAACGCTACAAGAATCTAATTTGGATCATATTTGGTTCCCAGAAATAAAAAAAGTACTATGAAAAAAATAACAATAGTCGGTAATGGAACTGCTGGAGTAATATGCTCCACATTTTTTAAAACCTTTTGGAAAGATTCTGCTGAAATTGAGTTAATTTTTGATTCAAAAAAAGATATTATTGGAGTTGGAGAAAGTACAACCCCAAGCATTTTTGAATATTTGAAATATATTGGAGTATCAAGTCGTGAGTTAATAAAAAACACAAATTGCCTTCTTAAACTTGGGATCAAGTTTAAGAACTGGAAGGGCAAGAATACGCACTTTTATCATAATTTTAATGAACCAAATATCAATCATAATTCACTAAATGACACGTACTTTCTATCAAGTGCCTATGGAATATTAAAAAATGAATTTGATAATGATTTTTATCTGCAGAACTTTTTTTTAGAAGAAAATAAAGTTCCTCAATCTTTTCCGGATGATACTTCTCATGCTTTGCACATTGATGCAAAAAAATTCAGTGAATATATTTTATCAAAATTTAAAAATAAAATTTCAATTATAGACAGTGAAATTATAAATGTAGAAGTTGAGAACAATATTATAAAATCATTAATTCTGGAAGATGGTAGAAAAATAAAGTCAGATTTGTTTATTGATGCTTCTGGATTTTCCAGAATTTTATTTAAAAATCTTGATTCTGAATGGATTAATATGTCATCATATCTTCCCATGAATAGAGCAATTCCAAATCCAATCAAAAAAATATATAAAAAAATCCCAACATTTACTTTAGCAGAATCTACAAGAAATGGATGGATATGGCAAATACCTTTACAAGATAGATATGGAAGTGGATATAATTATTCTTCAAACTTTACTACTGATGAAGAGGCTAAAAAAGATTTTGATAAGTGGCTATGCAAAAATCATAATGTAAACTTAGAAAGTGATAGAACAATCAAATATGAAACAGGATACTATAAAAATCAATGGATAGGAAATTGTATTTGTATTGGATTGGCAAGTGGATTTGTTGAACCACTTGAATCTAGTTCTATTCATACAATAATTAGACAAGCATTATATATAACAAATTTTTATCCTTTGAATATAAATGAATTTTCTATTAAAACTTATAATAGAAAACTTCAAAATGTATATAAAACAATATTTGACTTTATTCGTTTGCATTATTATACAAAAAGAAATGACTCAAAATTTCATTCATATATGAACGAATCGACTCCAGATTGGATAAAAGAACTAGAAAGTAAATTAGAAAATTCTTTCATCAATTTCTATGACTTTTTTGATAATGATGATCTTTTTACAACAATGAATTATATTACTTTATGTAATGGATTGGGTTTAATAAAATCAAAAAAAGGAATAGAATCATATCTGTCCAATAATAACTTTCTAGATATATCCAAATCTTGCTATCAACAGATACAAAAAATAAAAATGATCAACAAATATAATGCTGTTGATCATGATAAAATTATTAATTCTGTAAAAAACTTACATTAAAAGATATAGATATTCTTTCTTTATTTTCTAGATTATTATTTACTTTATGCATTAGGTATGATGGAAACAATAACATCATACCTTCTTTTGGTGTAAATTCAGCCGATGGATGAATATGATAAGCATTTTTATATTCACCTGTTAAGAAATTCATCCAGTCAGTATTGTAATTTAAATTTGGATTTAACTTAATTTCCCCAGATTTTTTTTCACACTGAACATAAAAAGTTCCCGAATAATGAGATCCATTATGAACATGATAATCATTGGAAGCATACTTTTGAGAAACATTAATCCAAAAATTATCAACTTTAAATTTAGTTTCCGATTTCAAACTCAATTGATTAGTGAGGCATTGATTTATAGAATCGTAAAGATAATCCAAAACAAAATTATTATCTAAGATATCTTTACTCTGCCATCCTAAACAATTTGAATAATTTCTTCCAGTTTTATCTTCTTTTTGTTTTTTCTTACAATATTCAATAAATTTATTTTTTATTTTTTTATAATCAAAGTCATCACAAACTATTATTTGTTGGGGAAACCAAAATTGAGAATGTATCTCTTTTCCTATTGTCATATGTCTATGCTGTATATCTAATTAATACTATACCAGGAGCAGAAGTATTTGGGTAGCCATCGTTAGTGCTTCCCCCACCACCTCCGGTATTTACAATAGCTGGAGTTGGTGAATTACTACCACCACCAACAGCACCGGCATTTGGTACGCTTTGTGAACTTCCGCCACCAGCAAAATACCCACCAGAACCAGCAGGTCCAGGAGTTCCATAATTTAAAAATGCAGGTATGCGAACACCAACGCCACCATTATTGCCACTTGCGGCACCCCCTGCTCCTCCTCCGCCGCCAGCGGGGGCGGGTCCTCCACCGTTTGGTCCATATGCAGTAAAAGATCCAGTTGGAGAACAAGAACCCTGTGCCCCTCCAGGGCCGCCGCCGCCGCCTGTATGTTCTCCTGCCACTCCTCCACCAACTGAAATACCATTAAAAGATGAAGGATCGCCGGGAGTACCGGGATTGTTTTGAGAGCTATTATTTTTTCCAGATCCAACAATTACAGGATATGTTGCAACTGGAGTTGGAAATGCTGTAGAATATAAGACTCCGCCAGCTCCACCACCAGATCCTCCCCATCCACCACTACCAGAACCACCACCACCAACTATCAATACGGTAATATTAATATTACCAGGGTTTGAACTCACAACAAAACTAGAAGGTCCTGTAGAAGTAAATGCATGATATTTAAATCCATCTCCTGGAGTAGAAACTGTTCCACCAGTTGCAGAGATAGTAGGAGGTGTTATTGAAGTATCACCAATAGT
>RFNU01000219.1 GCA_009927065.1 bacterium
CAATCATAACAACGCTCCTTTGTTATCATTGAGGTGCAACACATTGATACAAGGAGCATCTAAACTGTAGCGTACATTTTTTTTGTCGTTATGTCTATTCGTTACGACAGACTTTTTTTGCAACTTATTTTTGATCTATTGTATTATCGCTTTGATTATATTGGCATTGAAAATGTATAGAGAGTTCAGTATCACCCATTTTTTCCGGAAATGACATCTTGAGGCAAATTACAGCTGAAATTTATTGTAAGTTTATTCATCACACTAAACCAATAAAGTACATAGTTATGATATGAGCAATATATTTTCTGATGCATAGCATGAGATTGAATTTGAGGTATGATTTGAACTTGTGTTAAGAGGATTTTTTAAGAGCATAAACTTTATAAAAAGTTCTATGTTTCATGGCCAGAAGTGGAATCGAACCACCGACACAAGGATTTTCAATCCTCTGCTCTACCGACTGAGCTATCTAGCCAAGATAGCACTATTCTCAACTAATTTAAAAAAGAAGTCAAGCTAAGAAAACATACTCCAATTAATTTTTTTAACTTTTAAGATATGCATAAAATTCTGTAATAGTATGGCCTAAATTTATACCGCGCTGTTCATATTTAGTTACTGGGCGCTTGAATTGATCTTGAATAGGAAGTTGCTCAAAAGAGGTTAGAACAAAATCATCTTGCTCAACAAAACACGACGTTATGTGTTGAGCATAATTTTGCCAATCTGTAGCAAAATGAATTAATGATCCTGGCATAAGTCTTTCTGCCAGTAATTTTAAAAAAGGCACTTGAATTAATCGTCGTTTATAATGACGTACTTTAGGCCACGGATCAGAAAAATAAATATGAACTCTTGATGCTTTATGCATTGTTCTATCTTCAAGATAATCAAGTACGTCTCCTTGAAAGATCAAGATATTATCCAATCCAAGTTCTTTTATTTTTACTAAACAATGAGCCACTCCTGATAAATGGGGTTCAAATCCAAGAATAAGGGCGTCTGGATATTGCTGAGCTAATGTTATTAATGTCAAACCGTCTCCAAATCCAATATCTAAAAAGATTTTTTCTGCGGAACGTAATAAAACCGTTTGTTTGAAAAGTTCATAATCACCAGTTGCAAAAAAGCGAATATTCATATATTGAGTGAGCATATTTTTTTGCAAACTGCTTAACGAGCCAATACGACTCACCCAGCTTTTGATAGAACGAAGAGGATAGTTCATTAAATTAATAAAATATAAAATCTAATGCCCTGATGTTAAAAGATATTAATTGATAAAACAATAACTTGTTATTAACTTTCTTAATAAAAAAATAATATTAGGAGCAACATAACAAAATATGTTATTATTTATAACAGTGCATTTTACCTTCATGTCTTTGTTATGACTAGAAAAATTATTTGTTCTTATTTAAAAGCAGAACAAGAAGCATTGTTGCAAGCACCATTACCAGGAGCCCTTGGAGATTATCTTCTTCATCATGTCAGCAAAAAAGCATGGGGACTGTGGCTAGAAGAGCAAACGAAAATTATTAATGAAAATCGGTTAGCTGTGTATAAACCTCATGATAAAAAGCTTTTACTAACGAAACTTAAAGATTTTTTTCAAATAGATAACCATATTGAATAACAAAAAGTGTGCTCATTAACTAGCCCAATGCCACTCTTGCGTCAAGAATCCATCTAAGCTTTCCAATACTGACTCGTCTGAATAGGATAAAAGTTGAGAAAGCTGTAAATAAACAATCATTGTATCATACAGTAAATTGTACAATGATTGCTCTTGACTCATCAAAGTACTTTGCGCATCTAAAACATCTGTCGTTGTACGCTGTCCAGCTTCAAAACTAGCCTGAGTAGCTTCTAAATAAACTTGGGCTGACCTCAAGGCTTGTCGCTGAGCACGCAATTGATATCGGGCTGTTTCCAATTGTTTACGAGTTGTTTTCTCATTCAACTCAATATCTAAATATGTTTCACGCAATTGAGCAAAAGAAGCCTGTTTTTTATATTGATTAGCCGTATACTGAGCCAATGTAGCTCCCCCATCAAAAGGTGTCCAATTCGCAGCAATCCCTACGGCAATAGAATGAACTTTTTGGGTAAGATTAGAATTTAAAGGGGAAGAATTGTAAGTAGCATAACCCACCAAGCTAGGATACAGTCCTGCTTTTGCTGCCTGTACTGAATAATCAGCAGCTTTAAGTAGATGCTTATATTTCTGTACCTGATGGTTCTCTCCAGCTGGCTTATCCAATGCTTTGAACTTTAAATCTGCGTTTAGATCAATATCTCGTAAAGAGTTAGGTTGAAATTGAAGGAGTTCAACGAGAGTGTCTTGAGCTACAGATAAATTAAAACTTGCCTGAATTTTTGTTGCAATAGCTTGATCTAAAGCTGCCTGTGCTTCACTCAGATCAGTCAAAGCTAATAAGCCTACCTGATATTTTTGCTCAATATCATGAGTTAATTTTGTATTCATCGCTACAACTTTATCTGCTAAAAGCATTTTCTTATCAGCTTTCAAGACAGCAAAATAGCGTGTAGCTAAATCCAAGATAAATTTTTGTTTGAAAATTTGATAATCATCCATTTGCGATGCAGCATTTGCTTGTGCTGCATCATAACCTGCTTTCGCAGCTATCTTGACGATGGGAACTTGTATTTGGGTATTGAATAAGTTTTGGTCGTGAGTGTTGCTTTGATTTGTATGGTAACTGTGCGCCGTTTGCTGAGACAAACTCATAGTAATTGAAGGGTAAAGCGCAGCCAAAGCAACTTTAGGGTTCGTTTGTTGACTAAGCATTGCATATTCTTGGGCATGCCAAGACCATGCTTGTTCTTTTGCAGTATGAGCAACTTCAACAAGACCCATTGCGGCACATGATGCTATCAAACCAACTAAAAACAAACCACGCATGTTAAAACCCTTTTTCTGCTTAAACGACGATTATCACCCCCTCCTAATATACAACAAATCTTATAAACCATCTAATTTTACTAAATCACTGGTAGCACTCTGATCAGATTGTGTGTAGATCGTGCTGAGTTTTTCCGCACTGTTGTCTACTGCAAAACATGTTAAGATATATTCATCCACCATCGCATATTTGCCTGTCTTTCTAATTAAACTATAAGGTCCTTTACACATCGCGATATAATCCAAAACATCTTTATGATTTTTTTCTTGATCATCAAATGCATTGAGTGTTTTTTTTAAAAAATCAAATAAGCCTTGTCCTTTAATATGAATAAAATTATTCTTATCAATAAACTTCATGTTTTTTCTCGCAAATAATAATGACTTCATGATAATGAATTTCTTTATGTGGCATCAATTACAAAATTTTCATAATCAAATATCACGGTGATTTTTATCATTTAGGCATCAATCAAACTTTTTTGTCTTCTGTGATTTGATAAGTTGTTCCACAGAAAGGGCAGACGGCTTGATTGTGCTCGAAAGTCAAATAAACTCTCGGATGCTGAAAAGTAGGATCAAGATTTCTTGGTGGACAAGAAAAAGGCAGGAGACTTTGAGTAATAAATTTAATATGATCGATGGCTGATTTTTTGGGATAGGACATAACAGCACACAAAAAGATTACTATAATTAATTTTATGTGCTGTTTCTCTATTATGCAAAAATAGAATTTTATTCAAAATTTTATTTTTCGTCATGTTGCAAGGATTTTACAATTAAACGCACTCCTTCAATACCTACAACTTGCACAGTATCACCTTTTTTCATTTTCTTATGATCAGCAGAACGCGCAGACCATAAGGTGTGACCGATCTTCACTTTTATTGCAATTGGATCATCGCCGTAGATAACTTCCGCCACCGATCCTTTTAAGGCAAGAAGAGGATTATTGACATCATGTAATGGATGAAAAATACCTTTAAATAATCGATTCCAAATAAAAAGCAAAGCTATCGATAATAATGCTCCAACCCAAGTAATCGTAGAGGATTCCCATGAAAAAATAGCTCCTAAAGCTGCTGTTATTAAAATAGCGCTGCCTAAGAAAAATAAAAAAAATTGTGCGCCTAAAAATATTTCTAAAATTAACAGCAACAGGCCGACTGTAGCCCAAAGCCAATACAAGTGCATTATTTATCCCCTTCTGTTTTTGAGAATAATTCTTTGATGCCACCTAATGATGCTATCATTTGAGAAGCTTCATACGGCATGAAGATCATTTTAGCATTTGATGAAGATGCCAATGTACCAAAAGATTTAATATATTCTTGAGCCACATAATAATTTAAAGCTTGTGAATTACCTGTTGCTAATGCCTCAGAAAGTTTCTGGGTAGCAACGGCTTCTGCTTCAGCTTGACGCTCTCTTGCATCTGATTCAAGAAATGCAGCCTCTCTTTTGGCCTCTGCGTGTAACACTGTTGCTTGCTTAACACCTTCGGCTTTTAAAATTTCAGCTTGTTTAAATCCCTCTGCCTCTAAAACGCGTGCTCTTTTTTCACGTTCTGCTTTCATTTGAGATCCCATCGCTTCTACAAGATCTGATGGTGGACGAATATCTTTTATTTCAATGCGAGTAACTTTAATGCCCCAATCTCCTGTAGCCTGATCGATAATATCAAGTAAGCGTTCATTAATAACGTCGCGTTGTGACAGCATTTCATCAAGGTCTAGCGCACCCAAGACTGTTCTAATGTTAGTAATGATAATATTCGAGATAGCTTTTTCTAAATCAAGAACACGATAAGCAGCATAACTCGCTTCAATAACTTTAAAAAAACAAACACCGTCGACACGAACCATGGCATTGTCTTTAGAAATGACCTCTTGGGAAGGGACATCGAGTACTCGTTCCATTAAATTAATTCTAGCCCCGACTCTATCCATAAACGGAATAATCAAGGTAATACCGGCTGGCAATGTTGCTATGTAACGACCAAAGCGCTCAATGGTAAATGCATATCCTTGAGGAACTTGTACCAGAGCATTAAACAAAAAAACGCTGGCCAATACAAATAAAATAAAAATAAAATTCAAAAACTCCACAACCACTCCTCAGTTTTATTGAATATCAACATGGATACTACAAGAAGAAGTATAAACCACTCTTTCGCTGTTACAAACAACATGATAAGTTTCATTTTCTCAGAAAAATCTATACTGTCAATATCATGATCTTCGTTGATAAAAGTTTATCTTATCGTTTTAGCTCAATGATCTCTTGATATTTTTTTGTATTATGCTATCAGACATAATATAGTTTCATTAATAATAGGTATTCTTATGCTAAAAAAAATATCGAATTTTTTATTTTTTATGATGATAACTGCATGCAGTTCTGGGGAAATTGTCAGCTTTGCTCCAGCAGTCAAGAAAGCAGGTCCATCTGTTGTTGCTATCCAGTCTGAGCGCTCTTCACATAACGAATTCAATCCATTACTACAAGACCCTTTTTTTAAGCACTTTTTTTCTGAACAACGCAATGAGGGCTCTAGTAATAAAGTGCGCTCTCTTGGATCTGGTTTTATTATTTCTGATATCGGTTATATCTTGACGAATTATCATGTCATAAAAAACTCTAACTCTTTAATTGTGAAATTAGATGACGGTCGAACATTTAAAGCTAAAGTTATTGCTTGCGATCCCCCCTCGGATGTCGCTGTGATTAAAATTGAAGCAAAAAATCTTCCTATAGCAACTTTAGGGGACTCTGAGAAAATCTCTGTTGGCGATATAGCGCTTGCTATTGGAAACCCTTTTGGCGTTGGACAAACTGTAACTCAAGGAATTATTAGTGGGCTCGATCGTAAGAATCTCGGGATTAATTTATATGAAGGTTATATTCAAACAGATGTTGCTATTAATCCTGGTAATTCAGGAGGACCATTAATTAACACAGAAGGTCAAGTTATTGGTATTAATACAGCTATTTTGTCAAGCTCGGGCGCCAACAATGGAATTGGTTTTGCTATACCTATCAACTACGCACAACAAATTATGAATGATTTGATCGCGGATGGAGAAGTGTCTCGTGGATGGTTAGGTATTATTATGGCTGATATGAATGATGACCTTAGAGATTCATTTAATTTCAAAGGAGATGGTATTTTAGTACGCGCAGTCTATACTCAGTCACCTGCTTCAAAAGCAGGTATCCTGCCGGGTGATATCATTGTTAAAATCAATAATCAGCCGATTAAAGACAGTACTGATGTTAGAGATTTAATTACAAAACTGAAAAGTAAACAAAAAATTCAAATCCTTGCCTCTAGAGATGGACAAGAGATACTCTTCACTGTAATTATTGGTACACGTCAACATATCGATTAACAAAGAAAGAGCACTGTTTAGAGCAACAGTGCTACTTTTTCAAATAATATTGTGCATAACGAATATCTAAAGCAATTTGCTTAGGATTCTTGTAGTCAGAAAACAGTCCGACTGGACGGCCACTTGGATCGACTAAGACTAATGATGCGGAATGCTCAATATGTCTTTCTTGTCCCTCAGCTTTCTCAACTGTCAGTTTAAAAAACTCTGCTAGTGCCGCTACTTGATCGAGAGAACCATTGAGTCCAATAATTGGCGTCTTATATTGAGATAAAAAATCTTTTAATTGGTGTGGCTTATCATGATGAGGATCGATAGACACAAAATAAAATTTGAGATTATCTCCTTGAAACGATCGCCCTATTCTATCCATCGCTTGAACAATAATTGGGCAAAACTCTGGGCAGGCTGTGTAGCCGAAAAAAAACAAAGACCAATGGTTCAAAAAATCTTCTCTTTTCATATCTTGACCATCTTGATTAAGGAATACGATCTCTGGTATCGATTGTTGTGATTGAAACACAGATCCGGTTGGCAAGCTCAATACCTCTGGCTTTTTATCCTGAGTACGTTTTATTTGTGCGTGAGAGAAAAACAAAGCGATCACGATAATAAAAACAGCAATCCATCTTAATTTCATTAAAATATTCCTTTAAGTTAAGTAACGATCAGCAATCATAGTAGCAAAGAGACAATACAAATATCCAATCGAGTAATAAAAACTGATTTTATTTGCTCTTGGCTTTTTCTGTAATATGTTGAGGTTGAGTTTTAAATATAAAATATTTAATAGAATTGATATGATGCCATAACGATAGGTTAATAATCGTGTTAAAACCGGTAATAGGCATACTGGAATGAGTAAAAGATTATACAAAATGATTGAATAGCTTGTGAAGTAATGACCATGCGTAACTGGTAGCATTGGAATTGATACGGCTTTGTATTCATCGGTTTTATCTAACGCCAAGGCCCAAAAATGCACAGGAGTCCATGTGAAAATAATAGCGACTAAAAGCCAGGCATCTGCTGAACAATGATTTGTTAAAGATACCCATCCTAATAAAGGTGGTAAAGAACCATACAATCCTCCGATTGTAATATTTTGTGGAGTAGAGTATTTAAGATACAAGGTATAGATAAAAGAATACCCCAATGCTCCTGCTATTGTTAAAAATAAAGTTAATAAATTTGAACATGTTATCAAAAAAACAGACCCTGTTATAAACAGTACAGCGCTCAATATTAAACTTTCAATGGGTGATACTTGTTTTAAAACTAAGGGTCGATCTGCTGTGCGTTTCATTTGAGCATCAAGATCTTTGTCGAAAAATTGATTTAATACAGCACCAGAACCTGCGATCAGAAAAATACCTAACGAGATTCCCAGTACGTTATTCCATGACGGTAGCGGATAAGGGGCCAATAACATACCAACCCAACTTGTTGTTACCATCAGCAATAAAACCTTAGGCTTCATTAATTGAACATAATAAATTAAATGATTAAATATAGCCATAACCGTCAGTATTTAATGTTCTTTTTAAATTTATCAAACTCAAGCCTAATAAGGCAGCCAAGATATTGTGTAAAACAGCTAGTGACAACGGCAATTGCATCATAACAATCATCCATCCTACAATAAATTGAAATAGATAAACAGACACTGCAAGAATGAGCGTTACCTTTTGATTGATCTTATAAGATCGCCAAAAGATAAAAAGGGATCCTATCCCTATGCCTAAAAGTATGGCATTAATTCGATGAATAATTTGAATTTGTGCTTTTTGTACAATTGTATAAAAAGATAAAGGCTCAGCAGATATCCATATATCATGAAAATTAAAAATTGATAAGGGATTGAAAAAATAAATGTTCTGCTCAGGCAAGCAAGTCAATATTCCTTGGCAGCTTAATCCGGCATAATTAGTACTAACCCATGCGCCTAAAAACAACTGTAATAAATAAACAATAAAAACAATTTTTAATAAGACCTGCAACTGCATCGCTTTGAGTGATAACTGTGTTTTTGAATACTGTTTGCTAGAAAAGCCTAACTGCCATGTTAGCAACAACAACCCCATACCACCTAGCAAATGAAGAGATACTACAATAGGCTGCAGCTTTTGTGTAACAGTCCACATCCCAAGTAATGCCTGGAAGACAACAAGAATAACTATTGTTAACGCTAAAAGTGTTTTATTTTTTATTTGAGATAAAGCATAAAAAATAACCAATAACCCGACAGTCCC
>RFNU01000134.1 GCA_009927065.1 bacterium
TTTGAGCAGCAATGACCACTCCTCTATCAATAGCAACGGTGTGAGCTTGCAGATATTCTAGAGATTGTTATTTTAAGAAGGCTAGTTGCTCAAGAGAAGTGCTCTGGTCTTGAAAACGCTTTCATCTCTTCTCTCAATTCTTTTCTACTATAACGACTCGCACTGTCTTTAAGTGTCCTGCATACCTACTAGGCATAAGATTAAGATCAGATCACGCAAAAGATGAGCAAAATACGTGAGTAATCTTTTTCGTTTGAGGGGAAGATCAAGAACGTGCTGCCCCTCATTAAGGGTCTTGTTCTCGATCAGGTTTTCTCCCGATGTTTTTCGTGTATCGTATGCTTATTATGGCTATATGGCCTGCAGATATGAAGGCAAATCATGTGAGTAAAAAACGAGCAATCAAGTCATCTTACACTCTTGAGTGGGGTGGGGGGTGGCCAAGGGGCCTTGGTTTCACTAGAGCCTCAGGTCGATAAACGGCCAGAAGAGCACAGTAAGAATCACACAAAGCGCAGTGCTCAATGAGACGTCCAAAAAGAACGTTAATCGGCATCATAGAGTGTTGCGGTTTCTTCACGGGAGGCCTGCTCATTCATCGATCGGCTGGTTTTCACACTGTGAACTTCTTGATCACCAAATACAACACCTTCTAAAGCCGATTGTTTGCCAATGCAGCACAGATTCTTTTGAGTGGGGAGATATGCTATTCATCATTTTTATATAACATTTTGAAAAATATTATTTTTTAAAAAATAATATTCTGAAGATTTTTCGACTGTAAAATTCTGCAAAAAAACGCTAAAAAGGCCTTGCATTTACAGGTCTTGGTCCCTATAATACGCAATATGTTTGGGCCGTTAGCTCAGTCGGTAGAGCACCGGACTTTTAATCCGTTGGTCCTGCGTTCGAATCGCAGACGGCCCAATATACTTAAAACATATAAAAGCACCCTCACGTATGAACTTCTTTGAGTTATCGCAATCAATCATTAGCAACGCATTAGCTGTACTCTTTCCAGAAAAAAAATTCAATACCACAGTAGAAATAAGCTTAACAAAAGATGATAAGTTTGGTGATTTTCAATCAAATGTTGCTTTTAAGATTGCAAAAGATGTTGGTCTTGCGCCGAGTGTGTTAGCGCAAAAAATTGTTCATCACTTCGATAGTAATCTTCCCTTGACCTTTAGTGTTGCTGGCGCTGGTTTTATTAATATTACCATTAAAGAAGAAGCTCTGCTTCAAGCAGCAGAACACTTGCCAAAATTTTTTAGTGAAAAAAAGCATCAAGGTGAAAAAATTATTGTTGAGTACTCATCCCCTAATGTAGCTAAAGAGCTTCATGTAGGCCATCTGAGAAGCACTATTATTGGTGATGCTTTAGCAAATTGTTTTGAATCTGTTGGTTATGATGTTTTGCGTTTAAATCATGTTGGTGACTGGGGAACAGCTTTTGGTATGTTGATTGCCTATATCAAAAGACATCGCTTAGATTACAATAATACCAATTTATCATTGAGCACATTAATGGAATGGTATCAACAGTCTAAAGTAGAATTTGATAACAGTCCTGAAGTTTATGAAGACTCTAAGAAAGAAGTTGTTGCTTTGCAGCAAGGTGACCCAGAAAATTTAAAAATATGGCAAATTTTATGTAGCATATCAGAGCAAGGATATCAAAAAATCTATGATGCTTTATCGATCGAAGGCCTTCATGTGCGCGGCGAGTCATTCTATAATCCTTACTTACCCAAGGTTATTGAAGATTTCAAGGAAAAAAGCTTATTGACATACTCTGATGGCGCAGCTTGCGTTTTTTTAGAAGGATTTAAAAATAGAGAGAATCAGCCTTTACCACTCATTATTCAAAAAGCAGATGGTGGTTATAATTATGCTACAACAGATTTAGCCTCTGTTCGTTATAGAATCTTTGAAGATCGTGCTTTACGTATTTATTATGTGACCGATAATGGTCAACGCGACCATTTTAGTATGATTTTTGCTGCTGCAGAAAAAGTTGGTTACGCATCAAAAGATCAATTAATTCATGTTCCTTTTGGTATAGTACAAGATGAGTTTAAAAAGCGCTTTAAAACGCGTTCTGGAGGAGTCATTAAACTTCAAGATCTGCTTGATGAGGCCTATCAACGCGCTCACTCTATTGCTACAGAGCGTCATTTATCCAATCCAGATCATTTTGCAAAAGTTGTTGGATATGGTGCACTTAAGTATGCAGATTTGAGCTCCAATCGTATCATGGACTACGTTTTTGATTTTGATAGAATGTTAGCTTTTGAAGGAAACACTATTGTCTATTTACTTTATAGTTATGTGCGTGCAAGTTCTATCTTAAAAAAAGCCGACCATGATGAAAATAAATTCATTTATCCTCAAGGATCGTTAAATCCATCAGAGCGTCGCTTATTGATCCAATGCTTATTGTACCCACATACAGTCTCCTCAGTCTTAAAATACGCTAATCCACATTTGCTCTGCGAGTATTTGTATGAACTGGCTACTCGATTCAATCATTTCTTTAGGGATTGCCCTGTTTTGAATGCCGAAGAAAAAAGTTCTCGTCTGAGTTATGTTATTTTATTTAAAAGTGTGTTAAAACAAGGATTATCATTGCTTGGTTTGAACACTATAGATGAAATGTAAAAAACTACTTTTATTATTAGCCGTAACTTCTTTAGTTTATGCTGAAGGGTTAGCTGATGTTGCTCATAATTCAATCGTTCCAATAAAAATCGGAACCCATCTTCTAGCATTGACCCTTTTGATGATAGGAATATCCTTTTTAGTAATGAGCCTGGCTTTTTGGCGAATACATCGCAATAACCCTGTTTTTATGCCTTTTTCAAAAATATTATGGACTGTTGTCCTTGGTATTATTTGTATAGTTATAGGTTATTTGAACAATCCGGTAGAAGCTTTTTCTGCTCAAGCTAATAAATCATCTATCATTTTATCAAAAGTTAAACCGAATGGTGAAAGAAGACATTGGGCTAAAGAAAAAAACTGAAAAGCAACTTGATTGCTCTATAAACACTCCATATGCAACACCATGAATTAAATGGATTTTTATCTAATGATCATATTTTGAGCTGTTATTAAAAACCTTTAAAAAACAATGAGAAAATGGGTCCAAAACCACCTTTTCCACAGGGTTATCCACATATTTGGTGGATAAAATTTATTTTAAAAAATTAGTAAAATTTTTCAAATAAAAATCTGTTTGCCATGAACTTTTGTTAAGTGTCTTCAGCTAAATTCATCATGCTTTGGATAAACATGTTATGCTTAACATAGGAAAAACATGGATATGCACTTATGTCTTATTATTCTCGTCGTCGAAAAAGATTTTTGAAGCGGTTGTTTATTTTTGTTTTAGTGTTCTGTAACCCTGTAGCCGGCCTTATTTCTGGTGCGTGGCTGTTTTATCATATTCCTAGATATGCGCCTAGCGGAATGCAAGCTCTTTTGTATCCTACCTGGCCAGGTTATTTTAAAAGTTATTGGACCTTGATACTAAAAGATGATAGCAATCAAGATGACGTAATAGATGATACTTTTCCCTTGTTACATCAATCTTCAGTCAAAATACCTCTTATTCTTGATCATGGTCCTTGGATTGGTTCTGATGAATCACTTCCATGGTATCAATGGTATAAGAAAATTGGTTTAGGAAAATTGACCCAGGAAAAAACCGAAGATAGATCTCCTATAGAAGCTTTTAAGTTAATATTAACACCTACAGGCTCTATGAACATATTAATGCAGTTAGGCAATCATGATGGGCTGAATATCCAGAGCTTCTATAATCCTTGGAGACAAACTCATCAGCTCTCAATCACGGGGAATATTTCTAAACATGGCCCTCACAAGACAAGCTTCTTAAAGGCAGATAATCTGCGGTTTTATTATGGACAAGAACCTTCTTTTTTAGGGTTATGGTTACCCTCATTAGTATTAAAAGCTGATACAATGTCTTTAAATCATAATCAAACAAAGATTAAAGGACTACAATTTAACTTGCATACATCAAAGCAAGCCAACAAAACCTCCTTGTTCTTTGATCTCGACATGAGAGGGTTTGATCTCAACAAGAGTAGGATGCATGATGTGAGCTTAACGTGCTCTATTTTTGATGCGGCCTCTCAACCGTTCAATCAGCTCCTAATGCGCCACAAGCAACATATTGCTAACAAACTATTTTTAAAAAAATCAATAGAGTATCGCCCTTTTGATTTTTTTAAAGAAATCGATGTGATAGATACAGATTATTATACATGTGCTTTAAGCGGAACTTTAGATCAGTTATTCTTGTTTGAGTTTTCCAAACAGATTAAAAACCAACCTAGTGCAGCACTTAAAGGTGAATCGAGGGATCTTCTTTTTATGATCGACTTATTAGATTTGGATGTGTCTCAGGAAACCATTAATATTATTCGATCAAAAAATCAGGACATTCAACTTGAATGGTTTGCTGATCGAGGCTGGATTTTAATTGAGTCTGCCAATACTCCAAATATTGATAAGCTTGTTTTGGACTAACAGAATTTAAATCTAGATCTTCGAGTTCACGTAAAAGAGGATGAAGCGCTTGCGTTAAAGGCTTGGGTTGTGACATTCGGTTAGGAATAACTTGATGATCTGTATAGTGATCATGATACTCTTTAGCTTTTCTGAGTAAAGAGCTGGGTAGTCCAGCCATTTTAGCTACATACAACCCAAAGCTTTTCGAAGCTAAACCGGGTTGTAATGTGTAAGTGAAATGTAAGATCTCGCCCTCAATGCGCGCTCCTAAGTGATAATTACAAATACCTTCAGCGAGCAATTCAAGTTCTGTAAGCTCATGGTAATGCGTGGAAAATAAAGACCAACACTTATTAACGGACAGTAAATATTCTGCAGTGGCTCTAGCAATAGCTAATCCGTCATGGGTAGATGTTCCACGACCAATCTCGTCCATTAAGACTAAAGAGTATTCTGTTGCTTCACGAATAATCGTTGCTGTTTCAAGCATTTCCATCATGAATGTCGATTGACCAGTAGCCAGAGCATCATGAGCACCAATTCTTGTGAAAATTCGATCGATGGGTCCAATACAAGCGGCTGTTGCTGGGACATAACTTCCAATATGAGCTAAATAAACAATCAGCGCACACTGTCTCATAAAAGTCGATTTACCACCCATATTCGGGCCAGTTAATAGCATTAAACGATGCTTTTCATTAAAGACTAAATCATTAGGAATGAACTGTTGCTTTTTATTAAGAGTTTCAATAACAAGGTGACGTCCTTCTTTAATAGATAATCCCGGCTCTTGGGTGAAAGAGGGTTGAGTTAATCCATAACGCAAAGCGCACTGCGCAAAGCCTAAGGTAACATCAAGTAAAGCAATTTGATCGCTTAATTCTTTCAAAAGGGGAGCAGCTGTTTGAAGCTCTTCAATCAGCTCTAACCATAGAACTCGTTCGCGCTCAAAAGCTAATGTCTTGGCTTTCAGCACTTGGGATTCAAACGATCGTAGAGTTGGTGTTGTATAGCGTTCTACCGATTTCAACGTTTGAATGCGCGTAAAATGAGGCGGTACTTGGTCTGCATAAAGTTTCGATACTTCAAAGTAAAAACCATGAATATGGTTAAAACAAGCTTTTATTGCAAACGAAAGCTCCTTTTGTTCAGTGTATTCATAGTCTTTGAGATAACTTTCTTGATCATCCGCTAGCCTACGTAAATGATTTAATTCTTCATCACATTGAGGGTTCATGACAGGACCGTCGCGGAGTAATGCAGCCGGCAGTTCTAGGACTTTGTGTTGAATTAATTGATAAAGAGAGTGATAAGAATCTGATGGAGGAAGGCAATTTAAATACGGATAGGCAGAGAGCGCCTTCTCGAGAGACTCTGTGTAGGTCATGGCTGTTGCTAAACTTACTAGCTCACGAGGGCGGATTGTTTTTGTTAAGATCTTGGACGCTAATCGTTGAATATCTGGGCATAACACAAGGATATCGTGCACTGTCTTCATTAAAAGATCATTATTAAGGAACGAATCAATCATAATGTGTCTTTGATTTAATACACTTAAATCTCTAGTAGGGAGTTTCATCCATCTCTTGAGTAACCGGGCACCCATTGCAGTTTGCGTATGATCAATCAATGTAATTAATGAGCAAGGATTAGTATGATCATCAAGTTCAAGATGAAGACGTGTTTTATTATCCAGATACATCTCTTGGACCGAAGTATATTGCTTGATAGTTTTGAGCACATGAGATGATCCCACATTTGCGATAACGTATCGTAAGAGTGCGCCTACTGCGCTCCACATCAATAAAGGTGTGAGTGAACTTTCTATCGCTGAGCTTTCTGGTAGTACATTGTTAATAAAATTAATATTTTCCTCAGCATTGAAATTCCAAGCAGGAATTTCTTGTTGTGGCAGGTGTTCAGCCAAAAAAAGACTTTTTTTAAGACATAAAATTTCTTTAGGATTAAGACGATAAAGAGATTCTGGTAACTGTGAGGGTTCGATCATATTCCAGTAAACAACCCCTTCACAGAGGTCAGCCCATGCTACAGCCGCTAAGTTTTTATCTTGATGATAAGCACACAAATAGTTATTTTCAGAAGGGTTGACAAACTCTGCTTCATTGACGGTCCCCGGCGTTAAGATGCGTTCTACCTGACGCACCATCGGGACTTTACCATTAGGCTGCCCTACTTGTTCACAAAGAACAATACTCTCCCCTTGAGACAAGAGTTTTTTTAAATGCCCATCAACGCTATGAAAAGGAACTCCTGCCATGGGAATAGGATCGTCTTGTTGATGACCTCGCTGAGTCAGTGTGATATCCAATAATCGTGCAGCGCGTTTGGCATCATCATAAAATAATTCATAAAAATCACCAAGTCTAAAAAATACAAGACGATTTGGATGTTGTTTTTTTATAGAAAGATACTGTTGCATTAAAGGCGTCACTGTGCGTTCCATGGATTTATTAAATGAGAACTATATTAGGGCTAGTGTACCAAATTTTGAGAGAGATTTTGTTCAGTTCGATGATTTTTTTGGTTTAAATTGATCCTCATGAACATGATAATCAGGCAGCCTCATCCTAATGAGACGTTAAAGCTAACCTGAAGAACGTTGTTGCTGCTTGGGAGTCAGAATCATTCAGAGAGAGGTAGAGAGTGAACGCATTAAAAACTTAATAGGGTAGGTTATCAAGAAGACTGATAATAAACCAAAACACCATAAACCAACAAACCACAGCCATTGCTTAACAGAAGGGTGTTTATTAAGCCAAAAAATAATACGCTCTTGATTAATAAAACTGATCATGACTAGTTTTCCCGCGAAAAATGTAATAACAGTAAGCAATGTAACCCATGATTAGAGGAAGCAAGGGAATGACACCGAGCAACATTAAAGACAATCCTGGACCAGCCGCTGCCGCTTGATCAAGAGTATAATGAAAAGGAACAATCCATGGATAAATACTAATACCTAATCCTAAATAACCCATAAAAAAAATCGCTGCACTCAATAAAAATGGGCGATATTCACGCTTACCTTCATAAAGATCTTTCCATAATAAGAGAAATAAGGCAAACGTGATAAATGGGACTGGTGTTAAATAGTAAAGGTTAGGGAGACTAAACCAAACTTTTTTAATATATGGATTCAAGAAAGGAACAATGAAACTGACTAAAGCCATAAAGAAGCCAACAAAGAATAAAACGTATTTTGCTACATTTCTTGCCCAGTCTTGAGTAATACCGTTTGTTTTCATAATCAACCAAGTTGAGCCTAATAAACAGTATCCAAAAACTAGAGCGATTCCTGTCATGACACTAAATCCTGTAGCCCAATCAAAAGGTCCTCCAGCAAAATTTCTACCGACAACTTGAACGCCATGAACAAAACTTCCTAAAATCATTCCTTGACAGAAGGTAGCGCATAAAGATCCGACGTGAAAAGCATAATTCCATAAAAATTTTGAACTCTCTGCTTTAAAACGAAATTCAAAAGCTACTCCACGCAGAATGAGACCCAACATCATTAAAATAATAGGAATATAAAAAGCAGGCATTAAAATCGCGTAGGCTAAAGGGAAGGCAGCAAAGAGTCCAGCGCCACCAAAAACGAGCCAAGTTTCATTTCCATCCCAAAAAGGAGCAATTGAATTCATCATTTTATCGCGGCAATGATCTGATGGCGCAAAAGGAAAAAGAATTCCCAAACCCAAATCAAAACCATCTAAAAGAACATACATGAATACTCCAAGAGCAATGAGCAATCCCCAAACCAACGGCAAATCAATGATTGATGAAAAATCAAGCATGTTACAAGACCTCTTTTTTTGATGTGTGTCTTACTAAAGCGATGCCTTTACTGTGATCATAAAATATTTCTGTATCCTTTGCTGCAGGTATTCCTTTAGCAATCAATTTACAAATATAGTAACCACCTGCTCCGAAAACAAAGGTATACATGATAACAAACGCCAATAAAGACCATGCAACCTGTGCTCCTAAAAGCGCAGGAGTAACGGAGTGGCTGGTGCGCACAACGCCATAGACTGTAAAAGGTTGACGACCTGCTTCAGTAACAAACCATCCTGCAAGTAACGCAATAAAGCCAGAAGGTAGCATGATGATCCAGCCAATATGCAGATATTTATTATTGAAAAGATTTCCACGTAAATAAGATAAAGCGCTAGTGAGTCCCATTAAAATCATGAGAAAACCTAAACCCACCATAACACGAAAAGACCAAAAAACTAAAAAGACTGAAGGCCTATCTTCTACACGCCATTCTTTCAATCCTTTCACTTCGCCATTAAGATCATGCGTTAAAATCAAACTTGATAGTTTAGGAATAATAAGTTCAAAATGATTCATTTCTTTTTTGCTATCAGGCCAAGCAAAGACTCGTAGCCCCGCACCTTTTTCAGTGTCCCAAATACCTTCCATGGCAGCTATCTTAGCGGGCTGGTATTTTAAGGTATTAAGCCCATGCAAGTCACCAATAATCAGTTGTAAAGGCGACACAATCGCTGCCAGTAAAGTAGCCATGCCTAGCATGATGCGCGCGTGCGGAATATATTTTTTCTTCAATAAATAAAAAGATCCAACACCACCGATAAAGAAACACGTTGTTAAATAAGCTGCCGTTAGCATATGAATAAATCGATAAGGGAACGATGGATTAAAAATAATTTTAAGCCAATCTGTTGGATATAGCCGTCCATCAGGGAGGACTTCAAAGCCCTGAGGCGTTTGCATCCAGCTATTAGCTGATAAAATCCAGAACGCTGAAATGATCGTTCCAAGAGCAACAATACACGTTGCTGAAAAATGCATTTTTTTACTAACACGGCCCCAACCAAAGAGCATAATGCCGAGAAAAGAGGCTTCAAGAAAAAAGGCGGTTAAGACTTCAAAACCAAGTAAAGGACCGATGACATTACCGACCTTATCTGAGAAAAGTGACCAATTCGTTCCAAACTGGTACGACATGACAACACCAGAAACAACGCCCATACCAAAGGCAACGGCGAAAATTTTAATCCAAAATTTGTAAAGATCTTGAAAATGATTGTTATGAGTTTTTAGCCACAATCCTTCGACAACCGCTAAAAAACTAGCAAGTCCTATTGTAAACGCTGGAAAAATAATATGAAAACTAATGGTGAAAGCAAATTGTATACGAGCAAGTAGTAGTGGGTGGAGTTCAAACATAATACTCCTTATAAAGAGAAAGATAGTTGATCTTGGCTGTTCATGAGCAAAATAATCATAACATGATTGTAAACAAAATACGTTCGGATGTCTTAATTGAACGATCATTAATCTGGTCTCATAATCCAACAATCTTTCTCTTTTTTTGGAGTCGAGTATAATCATGCGCGTTAGAGTATGATAGGATCCATGCAACATGTTTTAGACATGCTAATATTGGTTCAACATTTTGAATGTAAAAGAATATTAATCATTTGGCCTATTGCTTTATACCTGAATTTATCATACAGTCAATACAATCTCTATCAATACAGAAGCATTCCATGAAATCATTAATATCTTTTGAGTTAAAAAAAATTTCAGGCGGTATTCCAAGACCAACTGTTGTGTATATGAACCCCGGTGAGCATTTGCATGTATCACAAGAGCAACATATTCACTATCAAGGAGAGGGCGTTTTTCTGATTAATAATCATGTTTATAACATGAGTGATCTTCCGGATGGAAAAAAAGAAATAAAAGTTCCTTTTTATATGAATGGTTGCCATTATATTCATTGGACTATTTCTTTTGAAGAGGGGAAATTAAAAGTTAGCAGTCTTGCTGAAGATAGGATTCAACCTTAATTCTTCTTAATATCAAGACTGTTTAGAACTATTTAAATAAGTAATGGTTAATAATATCTCTTTTCCAATTTCTTTATGTTAGCAGACCAGGTAAAATGAATTTACTTAAATAAAGAATTTGGAAGTAATACCTTGAGTACCTCAAAAGAACAATCTCTCCTTGCTGCAAGAGAGCAGGCTCTACAAGCTGCTTTAACTCAAATTGATAAACAATTTGGTCGTGGTTCTATTATGAAATTAGATGGTGCTAATCAAGTTGATATAGAAGCCATTTCCACCGGATCATTAGGATTAGATATCGCCTTAGGTATTGGCGGGGTGCCTCGTGGTCGTATTATCGAGATTTATGGTCCTGAGTCTTCAGGTAAAACAACCTTAACGCTTCAGATTATTGCTCAAGCTCAAAAAAAAGGTGGTGTAGCTGTTTTTATTGACGCTGAACATGCTTTAGACCCATCTTATGCCCAAAAACTCGGTGTTAATATTGATGAATTGTTAATTTCTCAACCAGACTCCGGAGAGCAAGCCTTAGAAATAGCTGATATGCTTGTTCGTTCAAGTGCCATTGATGTTCTTATTGTTGACTCTGTCGCTGCCTTGACACCTCGTGCTGAAATTGAAGGTGATATGGGCGATCAACATGTTGGATTGCAAGCGCGTTTAATGTCTCATGCTTTACGTAAATTGACAGCTACTATTAAAAGAACAAATACATTAGTTATTTTTATTAACCAAATCCGTATGAAGATTGGTGTTATGTTTGGTAGTCCAGAAACAACAACAGGTGGTAACGCTCTTAAATTCTATGCGTCTGTTCGTTTAGATATTCGTCGTACAGGTTCTATTAAAAAAGGCGATGATGTTGTGGGTAGCGAAACAAAAGTCAAGGTTGTGAAGAACAAAGTAGCCCCTCCTTTTAAAACAGCCGAGTTTGAAATTCTTTATGGACAAGGCATCTGTCGTGCAACTGAGATTATTGATTTTGGAGCAAAACTTGGACTGATTGAAAAAGCTGGCGCTTGGTATTCTTATCAAGGTAAACGTATTGGACAAGGTAAAGAGAATGTCAAGGAATTTTTAGCACAAAACCCTTCTATTGCTGCAGAATTAGAAAAAAGTATTTTAAGTCATTATTTATCAAAAGATGCCCCATCTCTCCCTGCAAAAGAAAATTCACTTGAAGAAGAAGGTTATTTTGAAGAGCAAGAAGTCTAATGAAACGCCTAAGAAAACCGTACAATCAGGAAGATAACAGTGAGTTGCTAAGAAAGTCACACAATCAGGAAGATAATAGTAAGGTGTTTATATGAGTTATAATGATATTAGACGCAGTTTTATAGAGTATTTCCAACGCAATCAGCATGTTATAAAGCCCTCTTCATCCTTGGTGCCGGCTGAAGATCCAACATTGTTATTTGCTAACGCAGGCATGAATCAATTTAAAGATATTTTCTTAGGAATTGAACAGGCAGAGAGTCCATCGGTTGTTACAGTGCAACGCTGTGTTCGTGCTGGTGGTAAGCATAATGATCTAGAGAATGTTGGCTATACAGCTCGTCACCATACTTTTTTTGAAATGCTAGGAAATTTCAGTTTTGGGAGTTATTTTAAGCGAGAGGCCATTTCTTTAGCTTTTAATTTTATTACCAAAGAAGTCAATATTCCCGTAGATCGTCTTTGGGTGACTGTGCATTATAGTGATGATGAGGCTTATGATATTTGGCATCATGAAATGAATATGCCTTGTGATCGTATTGTTCGTTGCAGTGATAAAGATAATTTTTGGGCTATGGGTGATGTTGGTCCTTGTGGCCCTTGCAGTGAAATTTTTTATGATCATGGCCCTAGTGTTGCTGGAGGTCCCCCCGGATCAGATAATGCTGATGGTGATCGCTTCATGGAGATTTGGAATTTGGTTTTCATGCAATATCACCGTCAGGCAGATGGTCAGCAAATTATCTTACCTAAACCTTGTGTTGACACGGGAATGGGTTTAGAACGTTTAGCTTGTGTGCTGGAAGGAGTGATATCGAATTTCGACACATCATTATTTAAGAGTTTAAAAAAAGATTTAATGAATTCAGTTTCAAATGGTCAAACAGATGATGCTTCCTTAAATGTTTTAGCCGATCATTTGCGTTCAAGTGCTTTTATTATTGCTGATGGGATTACACCATCTGCGGAGGGACGAGGCTATGTGTTGCGTCGATTAATCCGTAGAGCGCTCAGGCATGGATATAAAATGGGCATTAAAAAACCATTTTTACATAAGCATGTCCATCATTTAATCAATCTGATGCAAGATGCTTATCCCTACCTCAAAGCACAACAAAAACTTTGTGAAAAAGTCCTTCTTCAGGAACAAGAGTTATTTTTTGAAACGCTACAAAGCGGTATGAAATATTTTGCACAATCTTTAGATCAAACAAAAGACTCTATTACTGGTGAAACTCTTTTCAAGCTTTATGATACCTATGGATTTCCTATAGATATTGCTTTAGATGAAGCTAAAGAACGTGGTTTGCGTTGTGATACTGAAGCTTTTGAAGCTCTTATGGAAGAACGTAAAGTACAATCCCGTCAGTCTCAACAACATGCCTTACAAGCAGATATAACACAGTTACCGATTGAACCCAGTGAGTTTTTAAGAAGCACATTAGAAACTCAAGCAAAAATTACAGCGATTTTGCCAGTGGCTGGTGCTCCGCATTTAAGCTGGGTTTGTTTAAATCACACTCCGTTTTATGCAGAATCTGGAGGACAAGTGGGTGATACTGGTTTGCTAAAAACTGCTACCACGTTACTTAATGTTCTAGACACGCAAAAAATCTATCATCAGATTGCTATGCTTGTTGAATGTGAGCAATCACAGCTTAAAGTGGGTGAAGAAGTTGAAGCTAAAGTTGACGCCGCTCGTCGTATAGCAATAGAGCGGCATCATACAGCAACACATTTGTTGCATGCAGCCTTACGTGAGCTTTTAGGATCGAGTGTTCAACAAAAAGGCTCACTTGTTACTCCAGAGCGGTTAAGATTTGATTTTGCCTTTGAACGCGCTTTAACGGAAGACGAGATCACGGCTCTTGAAACATATTGTCAACAGCATATCCAGAGTAATAGATTTGTATCCACGGCTATCTTGACAAAGGAACAAGCTTTGCAAGAAGGGGCTTTAGCATTCTTTGAAGACAAGTATGGCCAAACTGTCCGTGTTCTTACGATTGGAGATGGTTTTTCTAAAGAATTATGTGGTGGAACACATATTGAGTCTTTGGGTGAACTGATGGCCATGGTTATTATTGTTGAAGAATCTGTTGCAGCAGGTATTCGACGCATACAAGCATTAGCAGGACAAGCAGCTTTGGATTACTTAAAGCACCAACGAAGCACTTCATTGCGTCTTGCAGAGATCTTGAATGTCAAAACCCCTGAGCTTGTAAGCTCTGTGTTGAAACTACAAGAGACAATAAAAACACAGCAAATGATGTTGCAAAAGCTTGCTCAAAAAAATTTGACATTAACGTTAGCGCAAACTCCCTTAATAAAAATTAAAGACTATGATTTTCTTGTACAGGAGATCGATAGTTCTCATGCTGATTTATTAAAAACCGCTGCGGATATCGTAAGATCTCGTTCTACAGATATTGTTGGACTTTTAATCTGCCTTAATAATGAAAAATTATCCGTCATCTTGACTGCCTCACCAGGATTAGCTGACAAAGTAAAACTGAAAAACATCTTCGATCAGATTAAAGGGGAATTTGATTTAAAAGGCGGTGGACGACCCGATATGATTCAAGCTGGAAGCACTACGGGATCTTCTGCTAAACTCAAGAAATTAATTCAGCAAGTGACTGCTTTATTGATGGCCTAGCTTTTTGAAGCTAAGCCGTATTTGTCATGTGCTTAGTTTCATAATGATCGTAATCGTCTATTGACACTAATCATTAACTCAGCGTCATTTTTGATCGCCTGAGCATAAATGGAATGTTGATTAACTGAGGGATGTTTGAGTTGACTTAAGGCTTCATCATACGCTCCACATTCTAGAAAATATTTAGCTTGTGTAATGTGATAAAGATCATGCATATTCTGACTCACATAACATTCAGCTAAGTATTTCAGCATTTCATAGTTGACGTTATGTGTTAATAATGAACCTTGATACTTTCTAATAAACTCTTTTTGTGAGAGCTGATGACTATCTATGGTTGCTACAGCGGACTGAACGATCGGTAATCTCGCCCAGTAATGATCATGTTCTTCTTGCTTTTGATTAAACTCACCGGCTTCTTTCCATTGTTCTGCATAGAGTAATTGTTCTAGTCTATCTAAACGCAACATAACGGAGTGAGGGTAAGTTTTAAGCAATCCACTGATATCTTTATCAGCTATACCAGCCCGATATGTCTCAATTAACGTTGCGTAGTTATCATGAGTGGAAGGTATTTTCTCATAAGGTTGATATAATCGGCTCAGGAGTAAGGTGTAATCAAGCTGAGCCCTATCAATAGCTAAGACAAATTGAGGATGAGTTTGTAGAGCATTTTTGACTCGAGCGATTCTATCACTGGTAAGGGGGTGCGTAGCATAATAGCTAAAATGATCGGGGATCATTGAGTTTCCTTGGTAACGCCCTAATGACTCAAAAGCACTGATCAGTTTGCTTCCATCAAATCCTGCATTTCTCATAAGCTCAAGAGCACCGGCATCTGCTTCATACTCCATTTGTTGTGAGAAAAGTTGTTGTTGAATGAAGGTTTGATCTACAGCCATAGCATAAAATAATTCTCCAATGCCAGGTAATAAAAGAACCATAGGGAATGTTGCTAAGAGAAGCATTTTTTGATTATTACTATCACTTCTAGACTCAACAGTTCGGCGTGTATGGTGTTCTTTTGTATGTGTTAACTCATGGCATAAAACGCCCATGATTTCTGAGACGTCTGTTAATTGTTTTATAATCCCTGTATAAATAAAGACAAAAGATCCTGATGTCGCAAAAGCATTAACAGTATTGGAGTCAATAATTCTTAATGTTAAAGGATGATCTAAATGAACATCACTGAGATCGCAAATTCTATTGAGTTCGTATAAAAAATAATTTTCAAATTCAATCAGTGAAAATTTCTGCGGGCCTTCCATGCGGTAAATATACTCACCAAGAGCTTTCTCTTCGAGTTGAGATAAGCTTTTTGACCAAGCAGTCGTTGAGCTTAACACAAGCGATGAAATTAATATTTTTTTTATAAAATGTCCAAGCATAATCTACCTCGGTAAATATAGACAAAGTGTATTAATACTTACGGTATATATTTATTTTTATAGTGTTAACAGTATAGTGCTATTACAGTTCAGAGTCGATTGATGCTCTATGCTTTAGGTCTGGCCACTATGGATCGGTACTATGGATAAGCGCAATTTTAAGCATGATTTATTTTTCTATGGCGACAATATGATTCTACTAGTCATTTTGTCGAAAAATTCTTTTAACTCATTAAAAAAAATATGTTAGTAAATGAAGAACAATCTCGTGAACTACCCGCTCATTCATGGGCGGGTAGTTCGCTCATCTTGCTTGCGAGCAAAGATTTTTTGCTCAACATGCAATATTTTGAGTGAATTTTTTAGAAATCGTTGATTATTAATCTTATGGCCATCGCTATCAATCAAGAAATGATTCAAACCCAAATCAATGCCTAAGGTGTTTTCTGGTGTCATCTCTTAAACAATTGGTGCAACACAGTGCTGTGTTTTATCAACGAGCACACTAGCATCATCATGGCCGCAAGGTGTTGCGCTGACTGTCACTGTCTTGATTAGAGCTTCAACGGTGCGATGAACCGTTGTTTTGATCTCTTTGAGTGTTGGTAAATCGAGATATTTTTTTAAAATCAACAGTAACATCCTGCGGGTATTGAAAAGGTTGTTGAGGATTCCTCTTTCTTTTGAACTTCGGATAGCCTCGTTTGTGAATGCAAGAATGCTGCTAGTAAGGACTGACTGTTGACTTCATTGAGCCAAACACACGCTGGATTTTTTTAGCCACAAGGTTTCGTTGTAGTTCCGAAGATTGATTTATACGCCAAAATCGATTTGGTCAAAGCTCATGCTCATAATGGTGAATTCCGCGAGTTTTGTTAAACTGGAGATACTGAGGTGAAGAATATAAACTTTATATCAAAAATAGTATGTTAACCAATGCTCTGAGGGAGGGGTGCCAATAATCTTGCGTTAGAATAATGCTAACATGAACAGTGTAGTATGTGTAAACAAAAGATAGCGTTTTTTATTAAACAGGAGGTTGCGAGAAAGGCAGCGTAACAGCTGGAGGCTATCCCGATTATATCTCGCGTAATAACAATGAATGTGATACAAACTTGGTTTAAGCGATATTTATCTAGTCAGCAAGCAGTGGCGTTAATCCTGACTCTTGTGATGCTAACTTTTTTAGTAACACAGTTGGGAGATATATTGACCCCGTTTTTTGTAGGATTAATTATTGCTTATCTTTTACAACACCCTATAAATTTATTAGCTAAAAAAACAAGTTACTCAACAGCAAGTATTATTGTCTTTACTGTGTTTAGCTCATTAGTGCTTACACTGATGATTATTATCATGCCAGCTATTTTTTTGCAAATTGAACGATTAGGGATGGAGCTTCCTCATATTCTGGCTCAATTTAAAGCAGCTTTGATTGGGTTTGCTCAAAAATATCCAGCCATTTTGCCACAAGAGACTTTAAACAAGGCCTTAGGTTACTTGCAGCAAGGATCTGAAGTTGCATCACAGGAAATTTTAAAGATTTGTATCAAGATGATTCCTTCTGCATTAAGCTTTGCGGTAGGTATTGTTTTAATTCCTCTGATCGTTTTCTTTCTCAATAAAGATAAAGACTATTTGATTTCTGTCGTAGCGTCTGTTTATCCAAAAAAACGAGATAACCTTGTCTTGATAGTGAACGAAATTAATGAACAGATTGGAAATTATATTCGTGGCAAAGTCGTTCAGATGTGTATTGTAACCATACTTTGTGGAATCGTTTTTAAGTATTTTGCTTTAAAATATGCGCTGCTTTTTGCTTTTTCCATGGGAGTGAGTGTTTTTATTCCGTATGTTGGCGCTGTTTTAGCAACAGCAGTATTTTTAATCGTAGCCTATGGGCAATTTGGCTTAACAACAACCTTGTGGCAAATTATTATAGCGTTCAGTGTGGTCCAAGTTCTTGATGCGAATATTTTAGTGCCGATTATTTTTTCAGAGGCTGTGTCCTTACATCCTATTTTTATTATTATTGCGATTATATTTTTTGGCGGTATTGGAGGTGTATTAGGAGTTTTTTTTGCAATTCCTTTGGCATCCATGATAAAAGCATTCATTATCTATTGGCCAGTTGAAGAACAACGATGAGAGATGGCAGATGCCTAGCCTATTTAGGCTAGGGCATGCTCATTGACGAATAATTCAAATAAATTTGAAAATTCTTTCTGTAACATATGAAGGTCATGATCGCTCACAATCTCTGATTGACCTTTTAATGACAACATACACAGCCCTTGAGCTGAAGCCCATATTAACTTAGTAAGAGTACTCGCTTGCTGATAATCAGAATTCGTAGCTTGGCTTACCGTAGCTATCAATATGTTAAAAAGATGTGCAAATTTTTCTTGGTACCATGCGGGCACACCTTCTTTCTCAAGAATCCTTTCGACCATAAGCAACCAGTCTTGGCGACTATTTAAGCAATAATTGATATAAAATCCAAAGAAATTTTTGATAGTAAATGGGTTCTCAGCAAAATATTCTGAAAAACAAATTTCAAATTTATCTAATGCGCGAGATTTGAGATGTAACACAATATCATCAAGGCTTTCAAAGACATGGTACAGAGTTCCTGCGGTATATCCAATTTTAGCTGCGATATTACGAGCAGTGATATTATTCCTACCATCTTTGATGATGTCATATGCTGCTTGCAAAATAAGTTCTTTAAGCTCTTCTTGAGAGTGAAGATTACGTCTACCCATTAGACTGTCCTTTTTTTTAGTCAATATCTTGTCAGTATAGTAACTTAAAAAAAAGTATTGAACAACAGTTAATATTATTTTTTTTAATAATTTTTTTAATAAAAGTGTCTTTTTGCGGGAAAAAATTTAGTTTTTGATAAGAATGGTGCGCCCGGAAGGGTTCGAACCTCCGACCTCTTGGTTCGTAGCCAAGTACTCTATCCAACTGAGCTACGGGCGCACTATAAGGATGTAATCGGAGAAAGAGGGATTCGAACCCTCGATGGGAATTACCCCATACTCCCTTAGCAGGGGAGCGCCTTCGACCACTCGGCCATTTCTCCAATTGATGCATATTCTAACACCTACATTTGAAAAATGAAAGGGGTTAAATATGATTATTTTTTTACTGTGACAATATGTCTACCACTGAGGCTATACTGTCGCTTTTTGATAGAAAAATCAAGTCACCATCGTTGTGGCTATAAGATGGACAACATGTCCGTGTGCGTCTTTAGGGGGAGATCCCGATTAAAGCCAGTAGCGGTATGCTAGATCATGCAGTCGTGACGAAAGATCTATCAAGTCAGCCTAGTCGAGCGTAGCGATTAGGGCCGCAGGACGCGGATACGGCAAGGAAAGAATGTTATATGGCTGATCATATGAGTGGAAAAATAATCCCCCACGAGCATCATGTTAGCATGGTCAATGGGGGATATGTTACTAGAACCTTAAAGGAGCTTCATGATCGTACATAAGAGATTCATAATATTGTTGAGATTGGGGATTATTATGATTTCTTGACGAAAGAGATGCCATATAAAATCCCTGGACAGCTCCAATAAAAGCCCCAACTGGTCCACAAATGATCAGGCCAATAAGACCCCCTATTGAAGCTACCTGGCCTTTTTTCAAAGCGTCATCATAAGGGGAAGGATGGTAATGATAATGCGCGTTATCATAATTGTAATGATTATTGCCAGCTTTAATAATATAAAATGATTGTATAGCGATTTTTTTCATAATATAGCGTAGAAATCACCTACACGAGCAGGTGAAGGAAACGCGACTCCCTATTTGTGTAATGAGAAAGATGAATACGTTAGACACAGAACAATAAAAACTTTGTCAGAGTTGATTTTTATGTGTTTGTGTTAAAGTGAATTCTAAAAGTGTCGTCATGCTAGCAAATCTTCAGGACTGACTCAATGTCATCAATGCTGTAAAGATTATATTTTCCATAAAGGAAATAATAGATTCGATGTAGCTTAATCAGAAGCCGACTGATTGATGGTAGGGTTTGTTCACACATGAAAAGGGGAAAGGCGCTGATGTTGACTTGTGCCGCGGATAATCAATAACATTAGACCGAATTCAATTCTTTATCATAAAAGTTTAGTAGGCTCTCTTTTTTCTCAAGAGCACAGCGAATCAACTTCTGACATTACAATCAGGCATAACGATCAAAAGTTGATTCTCAGCTTTTATTCATCGTTTGAATCGGGGTGATCAGTCGCATCTTTTCCTGTTTGTTCTTTGATTCTTTTATAAATTTCTTCGCGATGAACTGAAACATTTTTGGGTGCTTTAATACCTAAACGTACTTGATTGCCTTTTACACCAAGGACAGCAATTTCAACTTCCTCTTCCCCGATGATCACTATTTCGCCAACTCTGCGAGTTAGAATTAACATAATCGACTCCTAAATTGTAATGTCTAAAGAAGCATCTTCTGGGGCTCATCCTTGATAGCTAATGGATTTAACACATATTGGTTGAGCTTTAAATTATCTTCATGATTTATATCGACAAAAAAAACAATTACTTTAAACATGATCTGTGTGGCTAATGGGGGCAGCATCGGCGCTTGTTTTTTACTGATGCAATATTCATTTTTTTTAATCGCATTAAAATCAGGATTACAGTCATTTTTTATTAAAGATTCATGTATGTAGAGATGAGTAATTTGAACAATTATATACCCATTTAGAAACTCACTCTTTGATTCTAGTGCAATACAATCGGCTAAACAAGGCTCGAGGCCGATTTTAGCAAACAAACTAACTTAATCATGGGGATATAAAAAACCGCCTTAATTTTTAGGAAGTAAGACGGTTTGACGTCATTTCATCTTTTATTTATTAAAATAGTCATCAAGTTCTTTAGGAATCTTGTTATCAGCTTTAGTATTATAAATTTCAGGAAAATGAGCTGGATAATCAAAAACAGAAGCTTTTCTTGGAGCTAGAGATGTAGAAACAATAGCTTGTAATTCTGGGTGTACTTGAGAAGCACACCCTGCTAAAAAGACTAGGGTGATTGTCATAACATAAAGACATGGTCTCATAAGCAAATCCTTTTTCATAATGATCATTAATCATACAATAACACTTTTCTTTTAGGGAAGTTACCCGACTAATGGTAACGCTGTTATCTTATCTTGCATTTCTAGACTAAAATGGTCAAAAACATTTAATATTTGCTGATGAGTTTTAGCAGGGAGCTGTCCTAAGGGTTCTCTAGCAGCATTTTCCGCGATCAGTTTGTGATGATGCATGAGTGTTTTGATAACTAAGGGATTAGTAGCCATATTCAAGATTTTTTGCCATGAGCTCCAATCAAAATAAGCAGATTTTTTTGAAAACTCTTTTGGATAAAGGTTGCCACCAACATTAATACTTGATGTCACTAGCGGTGAAGATAAAAATTCATCATCTCCTGCAAAACGAATGATATTAGGCAAATAGAAATATTTTTCAAAATTGTCCCATCGTGTTTCTTTGATGCCAATCAATGTTGGGTGATCACTGATAAATTCCATGATTTCTTGAGTGAATATAATGTTATTCCGAGAAGGGATATGATATACAATAATCGGTATTGGACTGATAGCTGCACAACTTTCAAAAAATCTTATCACTTGGTGCTCATTCAGTTTTAAGTAAGAGGGCGCTGCGATTAACAAGCCAGCAATATGCTCGATATGATCTTCAAAGCAAGAAAGCATCTGTTCTAAACCAGCCGCACTCCATATTGGTGCATTTACAATGATTGGCTTTGAAAATTCTTGATGAACAATTTCGAAAATCTTTCTTTGCTCTTGAAGAGTGATTAACCAGCCTTCACCTGTAGATCCAGATAACACCAATCCATCAGAATAATGCATATGCATTCGTGCTAACTGACTTATTTCAATAAAATTTATTGATTTATCTTTATTATATGGAGTAATAAGTGCTGGAAAACTTCCATGAAATTTCATATTATATTCCTTATATTATTCAAAAATAACGAGTGAATTATGAGTGCAGATACGCTGTCATTTTCGATTGCATCAAAATCACATGATAAAGTGATGTTAGCTATCGGGCAACTCCTTTCTCAAGTTAAAGCAACTTTGAAAGAGTTAACAGTTCGTGCTTATGATGATTGCTATCAAATTTGGGGATCGATTGAAGGTAGTTGGACTGCTTTAGCTAAGTTCGAAGTCCAGTTACAACGCTTGGAAAAAAAACAAGGTTGGACTATACAGTCTTGGAGGCCTCACAGAAAAGATAAGCCTATCGGTCTGCCTTATGTTCTGGAAGCGACTTTTATAGAAGATGATTCACAAACGATGGCTTTACTATTAGGGCTCTTTAGTGAGCTTAATATTTTTATTGATGGTATTGATTATCAATTAACACCACTGGATAATCAAAAACATAGCATCGCTAAAATCCAATTTAAACTAAAATTACCATTAACTGTTAATGTCCAATATGTTCGCGAAAAATTTTATGGATTATGCGATGATCTGAATATTGATGGTTCATTAGAATTATGTCAGGGATGATTAATTTTTTAGAATATTTTTTTCACATCTTTTTTCAAACAACTTTTTTAAAAACGATCTTATTCATATTGACACTGATGATCAATAAGACTTTTATGTTTTATCTTGATTCTGTTTTAACACGCGGATTACTCATGTCAGCATTAGAAAAACATGCATATGCAGTTTGCCCATGGGATCTTAATAATCACGAGTGTATCGAACAAAGTGATAAACTGGCTTTAGTTGATCATCGCAATCAAATTGTTACTCTTATTCCGTTGCTGCCCAAAACAGAGTGCATCATGCGTAGTTTTTCACCCAAAGAGCATCAATTAATTTTAAATCTTGGTCAGCATGCTGTAGTGAATGGCACATTGACTTTAAGACATATGATCAGTGAGATAACTGTGAAAATTTCAGTAGTGGGTAGTTTAAAGATCCAACAGCGCTTTATTCATCAACCTTTCTTCCGATTCTAAGTGCTATGGAGATTGTTAACGCAAACCCATCAGCGTTACAACATAATCGATAAAAAAAGATCGAACCGTATTATTTCGAAGCAACCATTGCTCCTTGTTTACATGATAACAAAGGAGCGTTCTGTGATGACAATCAAGAGAGTTAATCCTATGACGATCAAACGGATTATTTTGTATAC
>RFNU01000047.1 GCA_009927065.1 bacterium
GGTATAGAAAATGTCTTGTAAATCAGCCGATCCTGTACTGTCTCACTGGCCATCTCCACCCAAATTTACTTTTGTCAATGCTGGATCGAGTAGTCCATGAGTTTCCGTTAAAATTTATTTTTTAACTTTTTTGATGTAACGATACAATCCGATAATAGAGATCACGCTCCAAAAGAATTCTATCACCAAAGAACTCAAATTAGGATTAAAGCACAAGCTAATAGTCAGTAAAAAGGCTGCTATTAAGTTGAAGAGTGGATAAACCCATCCATCCGCATCAATTTTTCCTGCAGTTAAAGCAGCGTAAGTTCCAATTAAGAATGCCACCCCGATGTTACCGATAACATCGGGCCAGCTGTATTGATAACTCAACAGAGAGATATGAAACATTAAGCGTTCACTTGTTCGATCACGATGAAATTAGTAATCAGTTTACGCTCTTGTTCTTGTGTAAGGAAGATGGAAGCAGCTGCTTTATCACCTGTTAAGGCTAAAATTTTTCCATCATAGGCAGCAATTTGTAGTTTTGCCATTTCTAATTGTGCTTGCTGCTGGGCAACGTTATTCAGCGCATGATACCATTCATTTTGAGCATCAAGAAGATCGAGAAGGCTTCTTTGTCCCATCATAAACTGATCTTTATAAGCTTTTGTAACAGATTCAGTCGCTTTAGCATGCTCTTGATGAAACACAAAGGCATCTTTAGCAACACGAGCGCTTTCCCATGCTGAAAAAGCTTCATATTCAAGGTTATTATGCTGTTTTTTATACTCTAAACGAGCTTGCTGATAACGTTGGGCTTGAATATACATGGATTGAAAATCTTGGTTACCTCGGAAAATATTGTAATGAACACTAAGACCGACTTGAGTGTTCGTTAAAGAACTTGTATTGCCGTCAATATTCTTACGATATTCAAAGCGAGTTACCCCGTTGACTTGCGGAAAAAAGACGCCTTTTGATGCTTGATAATCATAATAAGCAGCATCTTGTAAGAAAGCATACTGTTTTAAGCGTGAACCACGATCGCGTACATCATCCCAATAACTTTGATAATCTTTATGATTAATAAAAGACAAATCTGGAGATATTAAGTCGGTTGGATCTAATCCTCCCGTCAACATTCTAAAGTTTGCTTGATTTTTATGTAAATTTGCAACAGACGCCAAAATATTAGCCCGTGCTGTTGCTAATCGACCTTGAGCTTGAATACGATCAATTTCTCTTGAAAGACCCTCAGCTACCCTGCGTTCAATCAGATCAGCAATTTCTTTAATTTCAGTGAAGTTCTTTTTGGCAAGGTCAATAGTCTGTTCTGCAAGCATCACGCGCATATAAGCAACACTGACTTCTGCCAATCGACCAAAAGACTGATCTTTTGTTGCATGAATATAAGCCAGCAATGAACGCTCTGAGCTTTTAAAATCATGATATCGCTTTAATCCATCGAAAATATTTTGCGTAACATCAAGATTGTAATCTTTACGCCACAAATTGACGGCAGGATCGGTATTTCCCTGATTATAATAATGATCATGAACTAAATCAAAACTTGTATCGACAGATGGCAAAAAAGCCCCTGCTTTACTACTTAATTGTGATTGTTTCACCGATCGATCGGCAAGACTAATTTTAATATCGGGTGAATGTTCTAATGTATATTCGAGCGCCTGTTGCAATGTTAACGCAGAGGCAGACGTTATCATTAACATATAGGCCAGAGCAATCTTACGCATCATGACAACATTTTATAAAAAAGCATACCTTGGTGTATAGCCAATTTTATAAGCTTTGTCTAGCTCATTACTCAAACTCAACTCGTTTTAGTTTACATCGTGAATACAAAAACTCCTTATCTAACGCAACCCAATTAACCCTGAAACAAGAGCAAACAAAATAAAAAGGGAAGGAGAAGGCTCATTGTTAAACGCTCCTTGTATCAATGTGTTGCACCTCAATGATAACAAAGGAGCGCTGTTATGATTA
>RFNU01000046.1 GCA_009927065.1 bacterium
GAGGCTGAAGGCACCAAAAAACAGCGTCTCATCACTATCAGTCGGATGCTGCAAGAAGGCTTTAGTGTTGCACAAATCGCACAACTGAATGATCTTGCTGAAGAGGAAGTCAAAGCGATAGCCAGTCAGTTGCCACCCTATGCGAAATAAGCTTTCTCATTGATTTCATGATGAATCTGTGAGCAATCATAATAACGCTCCTTTGTTATCATGACTGTGCAGTCACTGTCTACAAAGGAGCATCTGAACTGTAGCGTACATTTTGTTTATTTTTGTGTCTCTTGGTTAAGAGAGACCCTTCGTTTCAAAACCGCAACAGTTTAGCAGCATGGTTGCTTCGAATAATACGGATACAGTCTCTTTCGTTTTGCATCCATTCTGGTTAACCTTGACTCGATTGCTTTAACAATGTACACCGCTTGATGATTCATTCTTTCACTTGGGCACTTCTGGGTGTAAGATATTGACAACTGTGTTAATAGCTTTTTTGCTGAACAAAAGTCCTGGATGACTGGTATTGATAATAGTGCGCGCAGTACTTTCTTTAATATGCTGCTTATCCAGAGATCCAATGATAAGATCGTAATTTGCTTCAATATGGTATACAAAACGATCGTCTTTATCTTTTGGGATAAGATCGGCGGATAAATCATGATAAACCTGATGTGTTTTTGCAGCCCAAAAAATAAATTTTAGAAAAAGCTGCACAGGAACCCATAAATAACTTTTTTGATGCAGTACGTACTGAAAGTTATAGGCTAACTGAGATCCATGGATAGGCGAAGCCAGTGTTATCAACTTATATTGTGAAGCAAGCTGTTGAGCATGCATGGCTTCTAATGCATTGTACCCAATAATACCACCTCGCGAATGTCCAACAATAACAACTTCTTGATAATTTGATAGATTTTTTAATAAATAATTTTTAAAATCAAGACTGTCTTCTGCTAAAGAACGTGCATGAGGATAAGTGTAAAAATAACAATCTATATCTGGACAGTGCTTAGTAATTTCATTTTTATAATCCACAAATTGATACTGATTACCAAAAAGACCGTATACAAAAACAACGGCTCTCTTTTTTTTCACAGATGCTTCAGGTGCTGCAAAGAAGCTCTTTCTCAGCGTTAACATTAAATACAACCATCTTACAGCAAAATAAAGCTCACTGCCTAAACCGTAAAGAAAACGCAACCAAATAGATTCAACTGGTTTTGGATTAAGATCGGGGGTATACAAAGGCTTGTTATTCATTTTTATTTAATTAAATCAAGAAAAATATTTTTATAATCAATTTATAGCAGACGATCTTATATGCAGCCATACAAGA
>RFNU01000226.1 GCA_009927065.1 bacterium
AATAAATGATCATCAGTGTGCTATGTAACTGTAAACATATAGAGGCAAATCGCTTTCATGACAGCTGCAGAGTGGTCGGAAAAGATAGGCATCCGTGCCAAAGGGGACTATTTGACTATTTACAAGCCGTAGTTGCCAAAACGAGCAACTGCCCTTATAGTATCTGCACTATAGCATTCAGACTTCACATTATTTGCAGCGGTCATGCCCCAGGTTAAGGCACGGGCGAAAGGAGTTGTGGTGCAAATATTATTTTTAACGTAGATTAATGCTGCATCGATAGCAGGCAAAAAAACATCGTTATTGCTTTCAATCATTGTATTAAGGTTAATTCCAAAAAGACTACTCACAGCACTGAGCATAAATTCAGATAGAGCTTTCCATAGAGTAAAGCGGTGAGTGTTTAATTGCATAAGAGACAGAGTTGATAAAATACCAAATGTTGAGCCGACTAAAAGCGCAAAAGGCAGCAAATTTGCGAGCGTTATTCCGGTGATCGCGCCATAGGTTAAAGCAAATGCCATCACAATCGCCTCTTCTTTAGAGCCAAAAAAACCAACAATACCGGCAACTGGGCCAACAAGACCATAACCGACAGCGAGTTTAATGCTAGAAAGAGCGACATGAGACGCACAGGCTATTTGATTTTTAATAATTCTTGATGAGTTCAGTATTTTTTCCTGTACCGATGTTATAGCTTGATGACAAGAAATTTTTATAGAATCACACTTATTTTGAATTGAAGCATTAAGATCAGTGAACATCCCCATACATTACCCTCAAATTAACATGTTGATTTAAAATACATAAAACGATTTTAATTGATTATTAAACATTAGTCAATAATCGGGGCTAGTATTTATATGGAAATTTTATTATTTTTCAGAGCATTGGGCATTTATTGAGCAATAGAACTGTATATTTTCAATGGGCTGTTGGAGGTAACCTCTTTAATTTGCTATCATGTAAAGAGATTGTATTGTTGCAGAAAAAACTTATGTTTTTATATCAAGTTCTGTCTTTTTTTATCCAACTGTTTCTTTTACCATTTTTTGTGCGTATATTATTTCGTTTTCATCAAATTGCTTTTAATAACATGTTGCATATAGCTATGTTGCAGTTCACTAATCGATTTATTTCTCTTGTCAGTCGTTGGATAAAGCCATCGCGACGAATAGACTGGCCAGCGTTAACGTTCATTTTTATAGTCATGTTTATTCTTTGTCAGTTACGCTCAATCATTACAATAGGTCATGGAGCGGGGCTTTTGATAGGATCTCTTATTGTTGTGGTAGAGTTCTTTAACAGAATTTGTATTATTTATATTTCTGCTGGATTATTAAGTTATTCTTCTCTTTTTATTGCAGGAGGAAGTAATAAACCATTTATTGATATCACTTATGAACTCACAAACTGGCAATTAAAAAAAGTTTCTTTCTTGATGCGACAGATGCCTTTCTTTAGAATGAATCTATTAAAATGGACTTTTTGGGTGTGGCTTTTACTCATGATTTTTATTAATTTATCTCTTGAGCACATTATTTTTAATTTGGTTTATCAATGAAATTAGAATATGCTCATAGCAAAGAAATTACTTTTGGAGCTTTAAGAGGACACGCATTACAAAGCAAGAAATTATCTGATAAAACACAGCCTTTGATTGCGATCCATGGTTGGTTGGATAATCTTTCTTCATTTATGCCTTTAATGCAAGAACAACCAAACTGGCCTTGGCTGAGTGTTGATTTAATTGGCCATGGATATAGCCAGTGGCGCTCTGAATCAAGTTACTATTATTTTGCCGATTATTTATGTGATTTTGTTTCATTAATAGAAGAACATTATCCTCAAGGAGTTCATTTAATAGGTCACTCTCTTGGAGGTGCTATTGCGAGTTTATTAGCCGGCATTTTACCCGATCTTGTAAAAAGCGTCGTTCTTATCGATGCTCTGGGTCCATTAACAAGCGATGTTGATGCTGTTGCAGAGCAGTTAAGGCTATCATTGTATCAGCACCGAAATCCCAAGGCACAACGTTATTACAAATCCTTAGAGATTATGGCATTAGCCCGTCAGAAAAAACATCATATCAAAAAGACTTCTTGTGACTTACTTGTAAAACATGGCTTTGAACATCAAAAAGAAGGTTATATTTGGAGCTTCGATCCTAAACTTTTTTATTTATCTCCCATGCAAATGACTCAAGAGCAGGTCCTCAGTATTTTAAAAATAGCAAAAGCCCCCATGTTGTTCATTAAAGCAATAGAGGGCTATCCTATGCAAAGTACTATTCTGGACGAGCGTATGGCGATTTTACCTCATTTAGAATATCGTACATTACATGGCGGCCATCATGTGCATATGGACTATCCTTTAGAAGTAGCATTATTGATAAAATCCTTTTATCATCAGCATAATATTTTCTGATTGTAAATTATGTCATCTTCTTTTAGTTTATATATTCATATTCCCTGGTGCTGGAGCAAATGCCCTTATTGTGATTTTAATGCTTATGCAATCAGTACGCATCAACCTGATTTCGAACATTACACTTTACAATTAATAGCTGATTTAAAGAGAAGTCAACGCCATGCCCCTTTTCTGACAGAATTAACTTCTATCTATCTTGGTGGAGGCACACCCTCCTTAATGCCGCCATATCTCTTGGAAAAACTTTTTAATACGATCAGAGAACTTTATTACTGGCATACTCAGCTTGAAGTCACAATGGAAATTAGTCCAAAAACACAAGCAAGTTATTTAAGTGATGTGATGAGGTTAGGAGTCAATAGATTCTCAGTCGGTTTACAAAGCTTTCATCCCGATGTTCTTAAAATCTTGGGTAGAGAACATCATGCTGGGGAAAGTCACGCTATTATCGACTCCTTAATACAAGTTGGCTCTGATAATTTTAATATTGATTTGATTTATGGATTGGCAGCCCAAAGTCCAGAAATGGTGGTAGAAGATTTACGGTTAGGTTTGTCTGCACCGATTGAGCATTTATCATGGTATGAATTAATGTTGGAGCCTAATACTCAATTTGCTAAAAAACCAGAACTTAAAACAGATCAAGATACATTAGAGCAAATGGAAGAAGAAGGCATGATTTTGATTGAGGAATCGGGATTTAAACATTATGAAGTCTCAGCCTATTACAAAAACCGTCCCAGTCAACATAACAGCCATTATTGGAAGTATGGGGATTACATAGGGATAGGTGCTGGTGCTCATAGTAAGATCACGCTCAAACCCAAACAAACTTTACGGTTGTATAAAACACGCTACCCTAAAGACTATTTAAAAAGTCCAAAAGTGCTTGTTGACTCTATTGCAGATGAAGCCATTGATTATTTAATGAATAGGTTAAGATTATTTACACCGATAACTTTTCATGAGATAGAGTCTTGTTTGCCGAATCAAGCGGCCGACCATATTATAAAATGGGTCAATCAGCTTGAATCCGATCAGCTTCTTATTGTTAATAAAGAATCTTTTCTCCTGACAAAACGAGGACAGTTGTTGATCAATGATTTGTTATACCAATTTCAACAATGGCGCCAGAGAATAATTAAACAGGTTTAATAATTTTGTTGATGATCATTGTA
>RFNU01000199.1 GCA_009927065.1 bacterium
AGTTAATAATGAGGTGAACAATAGAGATCAAGACAAGTTTTTCTGCAAGATTGATAGCTAGTCAGATATGGTGTTGAGAACGTTGTTGTAAGACCTAGAGAGAATATAAAGGTGCATTATCGGGAATGCACCCTATGATCAAAGAGGAGTATCGTCTTGCGGTCAACCGTTAGCGCTCTGTCATAGCTCGCTGTCTGGCTTTCAAGATTGGTTTTAAGAGATAATCCATGACGGTTCTTTTGCCTGTTAAAATATCTACGCTTGCTGACATTCCGGGGATAATAGCATATTGTTTATCAAAACGTTCTAAATAGCTTTTGGTCGTCACAATACGTACTAAATAATAAGTAGCATCTCTTTCGGTGAGCACATCTGGCGAAATATGTTCAACGACGCCCGTTAACCCACCGTACAAGCAAAAATCAAAAGCACTAATTTTGACATTAGCTGGCATTCCTAAATGAATAAAGCCTATATCTTTAGGATTGATTTTTGCTTCTATAACAAGTTTATCATCAACCGGAACGACATCAAAAAGAGTATCACCTGATCGTAATACAGCACCTTCCGTATGAAGATAGACTTTATTCACCACGCCATTGACGGGGGAACGTAGTTGCGTGCGCTCTTCTCGATCAGCAAGCATATTTTGTTCTTCAATCAACTGACTGAGTTCGACTTTACTGCGATTGTATTCATTACTAGCTTCTTTTTGAAAAATAGAAGCAACTTCTTCTTTTCTATTAGATAATGAGCGTTGTTGCTCAATACTTTTTTGAATACGATGCTGTAATTGCTCAATATGCCCTTCAAAATCATTAAGAGCTCTTTGTGCTTGCAAAATCTCTTGAGGAGAAACAGCTCCACTTTGTTGAAGCTTCATCATCATAGCGTATTCTTGCTTTTTCAAATCATAACTTTTTTCAGTCTGTAAAAGTTCTGCTTTTTGCTCTAAAATTTGCTGTTGAATTTGCATCCTATCATCATCAAGGAGCTGCATTTTAATAGAATGATCTCGCTGTCTACTTTTATACAATAACTCTTCGCTACGAGCTTGCGACGGATAGCGATCGCGTAGTTCATGGGGTACAATAAATGGTTGGCTCTTGAGCTCTGCTAATAAACGCTCACAACGCAAACTTAATGCATTGATATGAATAGTATTTTTCTCCAATTGACTTTGAGCATGAATATCATCTATCTCGGCAAGAACTTGTCCTTTCTGCACATGCTGTCCTTCTAATATTAAGATTTTTTTCACAATGCCTCCTTCAAGTGATTGAATCACTTTACTTTGGCCGCTAGGGACGACTGTTGCAAAATCTGAGCGCGTGATTTCATCAAGATAGGTATAAGAGCACCATAAAAGGGCTGCAGCCACAGTCATCATACATGTCCATAGTAACAGATGTGCTTTGAGATACGATTCATTTAAAATGACGTTTTTAGGATCGCGACTCATTTGGGGTAAAGATGTCTGCATCAAGAAGCTCCTTTTGCAACTTCAAATTGAAGAGGTTGTCGTTTCACTATACGTCCCTGGTGCATAACAATAAGCTCTTGGCATAAGCGAAGCGGTGCTTGACGATGAGAAACAATAATCAAGGTTTTATCGATTAAGATACGCTGAACATTCTCAATAAATTGACTTTCTGCTTGAAAATCTAAAGCACTTGTTGGTTCATCAAGAATTAAAATTTTAGGATCGTTCAGTAAGGCTCGTGCTAACGCAATGGCTTGGCGCTGACCGCCAGAAAGAGTCTCTCCTCTTTCCCCGATCATCATGTCCAGGCCTTTAGGATGTTGACCTATAAAATCCATCAGTCCTGCATCATGTGTTGCTCGCAATAAAGCTTGCTGCGTGACATACTCACATCCCATTGTAATATTTTCACGCAATGTTCCATGCACAAGATGAATATCTTGAGGAACATAACCAATAGCTCGTCGCAAAGACGTCATATTAAATTGCTTAATATCCATCCCATCTAGTAAAAGATTACCTTCAGTCGCTCTATACAACCCTAAAAGCATTTTAATCAAGGTAGACTTGCCAGACCCATTGGCCCCTACAATGCCGATTCTATCACCGGCTTTAATTTCTAAATCAATATCAACAAGAGTCGGTAGTGAACCTTCAGCATAGGTAAATTTAACCTTTGAGAATTGAAAATGCCCTTTCATATCATACACTGATAAAGCATTTTCTTGGGTCTCAAGAGGCATTTTCATGAGCTGATCCATTCCTTCTAATGAGCTTTTTGCGTGTTGCCATCGCAGCATCAGTTGGCCCACCTGCAAGATCGGTGTTAATGCTTTAGAGGAAAGAATAGAGGCACCGATAAGCGCTCCCATTGTTAATTGATGCGCAATAATTAATGTAACGCCATAGCAAATCATCCCTACGTAAGAAAGGCTTTGTACGACTTGACAAAAGTTTGAAGATAGAGATTGAATGGTTTTAATTTCAGTATGTACGCGAGCTGATTCAGCAATAATGGCATCCCATCGTTGTTGCAATTGAGATTGCGCTCCCCAAAATTTAATAGCTTCTAAAGAGCCAAGATACTCGATCAGCAATGCATTTTTTTGTGAACTTAAGCGCATACTTAACTTCACACGCTCGTAACACATATATTGAGTAACCAGTGTTGCGATCACAATAAAAGGTATTGCTAGGACTACAGCTAAGACTAAAGGGCCTGATAAAAACCAAATAACGCCGATGAAAAATAAAACAAATGGAATATCGATAAGGGTTGCCATGCTTGCAGAAGTGAAAAAATCACGGAAAGATTCGAATTGTCCTATCATTGATGAAAAGCTACCAACAGATTTTGGTTTAGCCAGCATTTGAATATGAAGAAGATGATCAAAAATCATTGATGTTAATCGAATATCTGTTTTTTTATTGATCACATCCAAGAAATACCCTCTGACTACTTTAAGCATAAAATCGAACAAATGCATTAAGATCATACCAGAAGCTAATGTGTAGAGAGTTTCTATGGCTCCATTAGGAACAACGCGATCATAAACATTCATAGAAAATAATGACCCTAAGACAGCAAAGATATTAATAAAAATACTTGCTAAAAAAACTTCTCCATAAATCGGATATGTTTTACGCAACACATTCCAAAACCACTGATCGTTTGTAGCCAGATGAGGATGATGTGCTCGCTGATCGATAACAAATTTAAGCTTCATTAATAAAACTTGTCCATCACGTGCTTCTTCAAGTTTTTTGAGTTTAATCTTTTTGGGGGTCATTCCCTGTTCAGGCCAAATAATGTTAGCAATATCATGATCATGATTAATAAAAATACAGGCTTGATTTTCTTTTAGCGGAATAACACAAGGCAAGTATTCATGGGTGATAGTATGCAACGGTTGAGAGGTATAAGTGATTTCATATCCTAACTTTTCAGCACCTTTGCAGAAATCATGAAGAGAAATGTTTTGATGGACAGGGAGTCCTTCTAATATAGCTTCAACTGGTTTGGTATTATGATCGAATTTGAAAAACCATAAAAGAATATTTAAAAGATAATCTTCCTTAACATCAGGAATATGTTCTGGTTGTGTTTGATTCTCTATGTCTTGATCTACAATTGCATTGCTGTCATCGATCGAATCGTTCATGCACTTTTCCCCTTGAGAACTTTAGAGCGACTTCTAAACGATACTCTGTTTTCTTAAAAATAAATGTTAACTGATCGTACCTATGAATAAAGTACGATTTAGTATTTCCAAGATTAGCAGTATAGGCAGCATCTGCAAGTTATAGGGCCGGCAACTTGAAATGAATTTATCATCACCAAGCTGATTATTAACCCGTTGGAAACGAGAAACAACCCTCTTTTTGTTATGATGGCGATGCAATACATTGATACAAGGAGCGTTATATGAGCGTACATCTTTTTT
>RFNU01000099.1 GCA_009927065.1 bacterium
AAAGTGATGCATGCCTATAAAACGATTTGGACTAAAAATGGCTCACCTTTTGTCATTTATCATCAGTCACTTTTAAAACAATTACGCTCCTTGAGTCCGCAAACACCTATTGAACTTGGGATGCGTTATGGTGATCTTTCCATAAAAAAAGCTTTAGATAATCTGAAAAAACAAGGCTGTAATCATCTTATTGTTTTACCCTTATTTCCTCAATATGCCACAGCATCAACAGGATCGGCTATCGCTAAACTTTATACAGAAATAGCTCAATGGTGGGATCCTCCTACAGTTGATATCACATTAGATTTTTTTGATGACGAAGATTTTATCGATGCTCAATCAAATTTGATTAAACCACTTCTTCAAAATAACCCTATTGATGCAATTATTTATAGTTTTCATGGAGTTCCTGTTAGACATTTGCAAAAATCCGGTTGTCCCAATGCGCTTAATTGTCAAATCAGTGCATGCTCAATCCCAGACAAATCGTCTCGTTTATGTTACAAAGCTCAGTGTAAAGAAACTGCGCGTTTATTACATCAAGCGCTCAATACGGACATTCCTAAAGAAGTCGCCTTTCAATCAAGACTAGGATCTATTCCTTGGATTAAGCCTTACCTTGATGAGGCCCTCTATGAATGGCATAAACTGGGTTATAAGAATCTTTTAATTGTCTGTCCATCTTTTACTGTTGATTGTTTAGAAACATTGGAAGAAATTCAATTACGCTTTAAAGAAGATTGGGAATCTTTGACAGGTGGAACAGTCATTACAGCACCCTGCGTCAATGATGATCGCCGATGGGTCATGGCCTTAGGACGTTGGATTAATCAAAAATTATCACCGCAATTACTTGTCAATGTTGAATCTCAAGAGCATTCTGAGATCGTCTCTCTTCAGTAATCTCTGCACAGTGAACACAAAGACATTTTACTTTTGACTTACCGCGTCCTTGTGTTCATCTTCACAAGAAAAAAGATCTTTAAGCCCCTCCCCTAGGCAATCATTGTT
>RFNU01000043.1 GCA_009927065.1 bacterium
CTGCTTTGCAACACAACTACTAGGAGTCACTCGTTCGATTCGGTCTGTGTTAATACCATTTGACCATAAAATTTCTGTTTAGGGGTCATCGTGGCCCAGCGTTGTTCCAAAAGAGCTTTCCACTCTTGGTTATGATCCTGATCGATAGTTGCATTGTAATCATACCATTCCACTATATAACTCAAGAGTTCTTTTGCTTCTTGACCAGGGAGCACTTGTGAAAGTATGTTGAAATTCATTTCTCCTTTCAGAACATATTGAGATGAAATATCTTTACTGGTATTGCATGTTCTATGAATATTGATTAAGTTGTCTTGAGTTGTACCTTTTATGTAAAAAGCCTTTCCTCCAAGAAGATCAAGCATAATATTTTCATTAAAATTTAAGAGAGGATTGTCTATCCACCATGCTACTCTTTTGCTTAAGAGCTCTTGATAATCTGTATAGGGCATATCAATAATTGTTTTCCGTTTCTGAATATGCTGTAGAGCCGGTTTATTTTTATTGATAAATGTTCGCAACATAAATTTAATGGACTTGAGCTCTTCAGAAGTGCGAGATGCGATAAGGAGTGATGAGTCTATTTCAAAAAGATTAGCGTTTCTTAAATCAGTTTGGGGAAAAGAGATATGTGCAAAAATCTTATCGCTTAGATTTGATAAGCCAAACGCAAATTGACTCGGGAGTTTCTCTTTTAAAGCAAAATGAGCTTCCCATAATGTAGGATCTAAGTAGACAGAGCGATCGTGATTTAAATCAAGTGACCAAAGACGTAAAAGATTAACGCAATAATAAGTGTCTGTATTCTCACATAAATCAGACGGAAAATCATTAACAGCCAAATAAGCTATTTTTTCTGATACAGGAACAATATTGACAAAAGAAGAGTATTCTTTATTCCATTCTTGAATTTTATTTTGGACTAAAAGATTAGGCTCGTTATCAATAATAATTTCAACCGAGTAAACACAGTTTTTTTTATTGTGCGGATTGTTTTTCAATGCGTGAAGGAAATCATTAATAATATCGAGTTGATTTTGATTAATAGTTTTATTTTGAATGAAAGTCACTAATTTATAAGTTTGAATCTTTTGTTGTTCAATGACTTCAAAAAAATCACTATACCAATTATTTTTAATAATATCTTTTTTGACTTTAAAGTAACTCATGGTTAATACGAGTAACATAATCATTAACGTATAAAAAAAATAACGCATAACTAACTTTTTTATTTCAAGATATTTGTTAACAGAAGTATGGCATTAAATGAAATTTTATCCATACTTAAAAAAACAAAATTTATACAAAAAAGTATTAAATGAAAGTGTTAAAAGGATTGTTAATACTTATTCTTGGAATAATAGTGTTAGCTTGTATTCATTACTCTTCACTGCGCAAAGAGGATTGGTATGGCGCTTTTTTTAAGGAGTTATCACAACAAAATATTAAAAGTTATCGTTTCATTAATATTTGGGCTCAAGGCGAACGATATAAAAAAGAAGACTATAGTTATATCGGCGGACAGCATAAGAATTATCGTGTCTGGAAAAAATCTGTCGAGAACTTTCTTTTTGAAGCAAAACAGCATTTAGAGTATAAGATTTTATTCGAGGTTTTTGTAGATCAAAGAACTTATGCATTGTGTTTTGATACATTAGCGAAATGGGAAAAAACATATCCTCATACGTTTAAAATTACCCTAATAGATCAGCTTAAAGATGATGATTTTTTAATTGAGCCTTTAAAGCAATGCAGTGAAGGCATACCTGCAATTTGCAGTGATGTGTTAAGAGTTATGTATCTTCACAATCCTGATTACGAGGTCAATGTTTATATGGATGTAGATACGCTTATAGAGGGTTATCGATCGAGAAAAAAGTATTCAAGCATTAATGCCTTTGGGTTGCAGTTACCGGGCAAAGGTATTTTTAATACATTAGAAATGAGTCCGAATAAAATCATATGGAATAATGATTTCATTGTTGATAAAGGCACAGACAAAGATTGGGATTTGATTCAAAGCTTTTTAAAACAAAATTTCACTCTTTATCAAAAAGCTTATAGAGATATTTATCGACGTAGCATTCGTTCCAAGCTAGAGAGTTTTTCTGACTATTTAGAGGATCTTGAAGAGCGAGCATTATGGTGGCAGCAAAACAGTCATATGAACTTTAATCAAAATTCAATGATAGGACAGGTGCTTTCTGGAGGTTTTTTTGCTGATATGCTCTTTAGAGAACTCTCTTATCCTTACAAAGTGAATAACTGCATGAGTGAAAAAAACTATAGAAGTTGGGCAGGAGAAGAAACTTATATAAATAATGTTTTTATGAGTTTTGATATGAATAGAGCGCGTTTTGATCAGCAGTCATCTATTTTCATCTTGAAATTTACTTTAATGCTTTATGATTATTTGTATTTTACACAGCAT
>RFNU01000070.1 GCA_009927065.1 bacterium
TCTTATCAAAAAGGAAGTGTATTTTTTCACAAAATACACTTAGACTGATAAGAGATTCCCTTCATGAGCTGATTGATGAATGAATTTTTTTTAATACCGATATTACTCATCTTTATTTTGCAATCATGCATATTTTTTTGGTACTTAGTGAATAAAAATCCTACTGTTGTTGATGTTGGCTGGGCTGGCACAACAGTAATCGTTGCAATTTTTTCTCTTTTCTTAAGGGCGCAAGCTCATCCTGTAGCCTTTATCATGAGTGCTCTGATTCTTGTTTGGGGCTTAAGATTAGGAGGATTTCTTTATTTAACTCGAATATTACCTGATCATATTGATAAGCGTTATATAGAGTTGGCTAAAAATGCGCATTCTCCTGCCTTATATTATTTTAAAAATTTTCAATTACAAGGATTGTTGATTTATCTCTTAACAATGCCTTTAAGAGTCTTATACGGGCCTAAAGAAATTAGCTTTTCGGTTATTTTATGTGTCGGTATTTCAATCATCGGATTATGTATAGAAACTTATGCAGATTTATCATTATGGATCCATAAAAAACGGGGTACAGGAGAGTTATATAACAAAGGAATATGGGCTTATTCTAGACATCCAAACTATTTTGGAGATTGGTTGTTTTGGAGTGGTATTAGTTTAATGGCAATATCATTAGATTCTTACATCAGTTTTATTGCATTGATTTCACCTTTAATGCTTTGGTCTATTATGCATTATATTACAGGGCCATTAACAGAAAAGTTATCATTAGCGAAGCGACCACAAGCCTATGCTGATTATCAAGCAACAGTCCCAATGATTTTTCCCGATCTTATTGCATGTGTAAAGAAGTTTTTTGCCAAATAAGATTTTTTGTTGTGGTTTGATTCTAGTTGATAACCCATTAGCATACTTCAGGGGCAGGGATTAGATTTGAATGATATTACTCAGTGCGTATGATGGAGGAGGGTGTGGGATTCGAACCCACGCTAGCCTACAAGACTAGTACAGTTTTCAAGACTGTCGCGATCGGCCTCTCCGCCAACCCTCCAAAATATCCGGTACTACGAACACTCCGTCACCGAAAACATTTGCATGATAACATGCTATGGGGTTTCTCTGCAATAGCCCCTTATGCAGTTTTAGGTATTACTTCCTTTTGGTGATCGCCAAGTTATTTAAAGACAAAACAAAAGGAAAACACAGTAAGACGTCACTTGAGCCATCTCAAAGCGCAGTGCTCAATGAGAGACATCATCAAAAGACACTTGCTTGGCCGCAAGTTGTTGCCATCGCTTAATCAGAAGCCTCCTCATTGATTGGCGGGTAGTTCACTGAAGCGGTCTCTATTAATGGAAGTTGTTTGAGTGAAACGAGATTAAAATCATCTAGAAATTTTTTAGTTGTCGCTAAAAGCTCAGGGCGTCCTGGCAAATCTCGATGTCCGATGACTTTAATCCAATCTTGTTCCATCAGTTGTCTGATAATATTAGCATTCACAGCCACACCGCGTACAATCTCGATTTCTGTTCTTGTAATCGGTTGACGATAAGCGATTAAGGCTAATGTCTCTAAAAGAGCTTTTGATAATCGCTGAGGCTTTTGTTCATAAAGCTTGTGTAACCAGGGGACATAAGTTTCTTGTAAAACAAGACTCCATCCAGAACTAGAATATTTGAGTTTTAAAAGCTCATCAGCTTTTATTTCTTCTTCTAAAAGAAGGATAGCCTCTTGTATTTTAGTCGGAGTCTGTTCTGTTATTTTACTTAAACGCGCAATATCAAGAGGCGCTGCACTAGCAAGCAAGAGGGATTTGATAACAAGTTTAAGAGGACTATGTTCCATTAGCGAGTTCTCCTCTACGCTCTAATATTATTGGACCAAAAGAATATTCTTGATTAATACTAATGAGCATATCCTTAGCTAACTGTAATATTGCTAAAAAATAAACAATCAATTCATTTTTAGTTTTAAGGTTTTTCAAGATATTGCTGAATAATACTTTTTTACTCTCTAAATGTTCAAGCAAATCAATCATAGCTTCTCTTATCGATAAAGGCTCTATTTCTACCAAATGTGATTTTTGCTGAGCACTTCTTTGAATAATCGATAAATAAGCTTCTTTGATTTCCCTCATGCAACAATGATAGACCGTTGGACCTAACTCTTCTACAGGTAAAGAAAAACTCCAAAAATTACGATCAATGCGCTCGAGCATCTCTAATGATTCAGCTGCTTGTTGGCATTGTTCGTAAGCTAAGAGACGTTGGGCTAAAGCTAAACGCGGATCTTCCTCTTCGCTTTCAGTATTGGCACTGCTTCTAGGGAGTAACATCCTAGACTTAATTTCAATTAATGTTCCTGCCATGACCAAATACTCGATGGCAATATCACGATTTTTTTGCTTCATGAGCGTCAGATATGTTAAGTATTGCTGCGTCACATCACGAATGGGGATATTTAAAATATCAAAATTTTTCTTACGAATCAGATAAAGCAAAAGATCTAACGGACCTTCAAATTCTTCGAGTAAGATCGCTAAATATTCAGGAGGAATATAAAGATCAGAGGGAAGTTCAACAAGAACTTCACCTTGAATTTTAGCAACAATAGATGATTCTAACATGACACCCCTAACTTTAGGACTTTTGAAGTATAGCAAGTAGTCAAGAACGATACCAATCCAACATGCTCAAAACAATAAGGTATAAGTTAATTTTCATCAATATCTCCTCATATCCCCTAATATCCTTTTGATATATCGCTTTATTCTTAGAAAAAAGAGCGTAAATATAAAAAACATGTTGTTTTTCTGATAATCACTTAAAAAATTACTCTCTAACAATACTCGTCGCTTAATTAAAACCTATACATAAGCTTTCTTTGATCATTTTCATTTGTTCAGCAGCAACTTCTTTTGCGGCTTTTGAACCTTGGCGTATCACATCATAAATATATGAAGGATGATTTTTTAAAGACAACCCTTTTTCATAGATAGGAGCATGAAAGTCTATGATTGCTTGAGCCACCAAGTTCTTACAATCAACACAACCAATCGCTGCAGTACGACATTGTTGCGCAATATCGGCACAGTCTTCTTTTGAACGATATAAGGCATGATAAGTAAAAACAGGGCATACTGTCGGCTCACCCGGATCGGTTCTTCTAATCCTAGCCGGATCTGTCGGCATATTCTTGATCTTAAATGGTATTTCTTTTGGGTTTTCACGAAGATTTAAGACATTGCCATAAGATTTTGACATTTTTCTATTACCATCAAGCCCACATATTTTGGGCGTTGGTGTGAGTAAAGCTTGAGGCTCTACTAAAATCATTCGTCCAGCTCCTTCAACAAACCCCAAAAGATATTCTCTGTCATGGTGAGATAAGTGTGCTTGAGATGAAATCAGAGTTTTCGCTGTTTCTAGCTGATCTTTAGATCCGGTTTCTTGATATGTTTTTTTGAGATCAAGCAGAGTTTTTTTCTGATGGCGTCCCATCTTATCTAACGCTTCGTTCACAATAGATTGATATTGAGGATTTGTTCCAAAAAGATGATTGAACTTTCTTACGAGCTCACGTGTGAGTTCTAAATGTGGAAGTTGATCTTCACCGACAGGAACGAAATTGGCTCGATATAAGCAAATATCTGCACTCATTAAAACCGGATAACCTAAAAATCCATAGGTATGAATCTCACGATCTTGTAATTGATGAAGTTGCTCTTTATAGGTGGGAACACGCTCAAGCCAGCTTAAGGGGGTGATCATTCCTAATAATGAAGCTAATTCAGCATGTTCCTGTATTTCTGATTGTAAAAAGATTTGACATGATTTAGGATCTAGACCACAACTTAACCAGTCAATAACTTGTTCAAAAACATGTTCTTTTAATGTCCAAGGTTCTTGATAATGGGTCGTTAATGCGTGCAAATCAGCAAGCATAAACCAGCATTCATAATGATGCTGTAATTCAATCCAGTTTTTTAAGACACCAAAATAATGTCCTATATGACAGGCCCCAGTTGTTCGTTGACCAGATACAACGCGTTGAGTAGCTTTAAGCGTGTCAAGCATATGAATATTTTTTCCTTTATTCATTAAAAATTACTTATCTAGAATATCATATTTTTTCTAAAGCGTATCTTGGTTTTTCAAATGATATGGAGTAAATGTGCGCTTGTTTGATTGAGAGCTTTCGTTATAGGGTAAATTTTTTCTTTTTCCTTAAAATAAGTTGACGGATTGAGGTCAGCTTCGTTACGATAGCGTAAATTTATTAAATAATCTAAGTTATGGAAAGTGAACGTTATCTTGTGACTGTGGCTTTACCTTATGCCAATGGACCTTTACATGTAGGTCATATGGTGGAGATGATAGAAGCAGATATTTGGGTACGTGCTCAGCGTCAATTAGGTCACCAGTGCCTTTTTGTCAGTGGAAATGATGCGCATGGTACGCCTATTATGCTTAAAGCAGAACAAGAAGGAGTCACTCCCGCTGAACTTGTAACGAGGATAAAAACCGAACATCAAGCAGCGATTAATGCCTTTGACATTAGTTTTAACAACTTTTCAAGAACAGACACACCGACTAATCAAGAATATTGTTATCAAATTTATGAAGCTTTAAAAGCAGATCACGCTCTTTTTGAACAAGAGAGTTTACAGGCTTTCGATGAAATCAAACAGATGTTTTTACCCGATCGTTTTGTCAAAGGAACGTGTCCTCGTTGTCAAGCTACCGATCAGTATGGAGATAATTGTGATCGCTGCGGAGCAACCTATACTCCTGCTGAGTTGAAAGAACCTTATTCTGTGTTAACAAACAGCCCTCCTAGCTTTAAAATGAGCAAGCATTTATTTTTGAATCTTGAGCGCTATCGCCATTGGTTAGAATCATATCTCCCAAAAATATTGCAAGAAAGCGTTTTAGCCAAATTAAAAGAATGGTTTACTACAGAGCTCAAGCCGTGGAATATTACACGCGAACAACCTTATCATGGCTTTATTGTGCCTGATAGGCCTCATCAATGCTTTTATGTGTGGTTTGATGCTCCGATTGGGTACTTAGCAAGTTTTTCAGAAGTTATTAACCAACGTAACTCTACAGATAATCCTTTAGATAAACATTCCTCATGGAAAATGATACATTTTATTGGAAAGGATATTAGTTATTTCCATAGTTTATTTTGGCCTGTTTTACTGAAAGCCTCTGAACAAAAGCTTCCAAGTAAAATTTATGTGCATGGATTTTTGACCGTTAATGGTCATAAGATGTCGAAATCTAAAGGTACATTTATACAAGCCAATCATTTAGCTCAGTCAATTGATCCTGAACTTTTTCGTTATTATTTAGCATCAAAATTAACCGGCTCTATTGATGATATTAATTTTGATCTCAAAGAATTTGTAGAAAAAATTAATAGTGATCTTGTTGGTAAGTTTGTCAATATTTTATCTCGCTGCTCCAAACTACTGTTTGAGCATAAAAATGGGCACTTTAAAACAGATGCTCTTTCTTATCCTAAGTTTGAAGAGGCATTAGCGTTGCATTCATTCTTGTTGAAAACATATACAGAACGCTCATTTGCATCAGCAATCAGCCAATTAATGAAAATGGCGGCAACTTTGAATGAAACGTTGACGTTAGAGCAACCATGGCGTCACTTAGGGCAGAGTGAAAGTGATCTTTCTGCATGGGCTGTATTAACCGATGTCTTATATGCGTTTAAAGTGTTGATTTCAGCATTGCAGCCTATTATGCCAAAGTTTGCTGCAACCTTGTTATCTTATTATGAATATACAACTCAAACAACGTTATCAATGCATGATACAAAACTTACTAAATCTTATGAGCCAGTTTTGTATAGAGTTGAAGAACAAAAAATAAAGGAACTTTTAGGTATGAATGAACATGTCGAACCAATAACTCTTATTGAAGAAAAATCTTCTGCGCCTGAAATGAAGAGTTTGATTACAATTGATGACTTTGCTAAGGTTGATTTACGTGTCGGTTTAATTAAATCTGCAGAATCTGTAGAAGAAGCAGATAAACTCTTAAGATTACATGTTGATATCGGCTTAAAAACGATTCAAGTTTTTTCAGGTATTAAAAAATATGTTAATCCAAGTGATTTAGTTGGTAAAAAAGTTGTCGTTTGTATTAATCTTCAGCCTCGTAAAATGAAATTTGGGCTATCAGAAGGAATGATCTTGGCTGCAAGTGATGATCAAGGTTTATGCTTATTAACTCCTATGACGGATCGCGATGTAGGAGCAACTATTAGCTAATGTCTATTACGATTGAACAATGTGAATCTGTGTTGCCCCAGACCCAGTGCCGTCAGTGTAGCTATGATGGGTGTCGCCCTTATGCTGCTGCATTGGTATCTGGCCAGGAGTCCTTAATCAATCGTTGTCGACCCGGTGGGCAAGATGTTGTTGATGCCTTAGCGCAGTTATTTGAATTGCCTTCAACGCAACCTCTTCAAGAGCCCCTTGCTGAGTGTACAGTTGTTGTTAACGTCGATGATTGTATTGGCTGTACACTCTGTATTCAAGCATGCCCTGTTGATGCTATCGTTGGTGCTGCTAAAATGCAGCATCAAGTTTTACAAGAGCATTGTACTGGATGCCAACTGTGTTTACCGATTTGCCCAACAGCATGTATGAGTATAGAGGAAAGAACACTGCCATTGCCTTCACCTCAAGATAATAAAAAACAAACAGAGCAGCGTGCTGCTAAAAAGTTGCTCGAGAAACAAGAACGTATGCGTGATCATAGAGCGAGTATTGCTCATTTAAATGATCCAAATTCTGTATTAAATTTGTGTCTGAAGAAGTGATTGTTGCATTATGCAAAAAGAGAATCAACGCATAAAAAATATTTTTAGGATACTTAACGATCTGTATCCTGAACCAACCACAGAGCTTCATTATCAAACCCCTTTTCAATTACTCATTGCAGTCGTTTTATCGGCACAATCTACAGATAAAGGCGTCAATAAAGCAACAAGTCAATTTTTTCATAAAATCAAAGAACCTGAAGATCTCAATCAATTATCACAGAAAGATATTGAGCAGTTAATCAAAACTATCGGATTGTATCAAGCTAAGGCTCGTTATCTTAAAGATCTCTCTGCTCAGTTGATTCATCATTTTGACAGCAAAGTGCCCAGTACTAGAGAGGAGTTAATGACTCTTAGCGGCGTTGGGCGTAAAACAGCTAATGTTGTGCTCAATACGTTGTATGGCGATGAAGTGATCGCTGTAGATACTCACGTTTTGAGGGTGAGTCAGCGTCTAGGATTGTCTCTACGGTCTACGCCTCTAGGCGTGGAAGAAGATTTGATGTTATGTATTCCTAAAGACATGTTGAAAGATGCCCATCACCATTTAATTCTTCATGGTCGTTATACATGTAAGGCAAGAAGACCTCTTTGTGGACAGTGTCCGCTTCAAGCCCTCTGTAACTATCCGCTATGAGCGATTTAAGCTATTTTCGTTGGCTTGTTTTTGTAACTGATTCAATTTGTTCCACAAATAGCACACCAGCTTCGCTGTCTGCTCAACATCATACAAAGCACCGTGAGCTTCTTTAGGATTATAACTAATATGTGCTTTGTATAATGCTTTAGCTAATACCGTTTCTTTTAAGAAAAATCCGGATAACGTCGCTGTGTCACATGTTGTAAATTGATGAAATGGAGATTTTAGGTTATGACGTTGATAAGCTTTGTTGATAAAAGCTAAATCAAACCAAGCATTATGTCCTACTAAGATTGCCCGACGATAACCGGCTTTTTTTGCTTTTTCTAGAATAAAGGTAGCTAAGTTTTTTAAAATAATGGCTTCTGGTTCTGCAAAGCGAAGAGGATGTGAATGATCGATTTGGTGTATTTCCATCGATTTTGGATCGAATTGGGCATTCTCAAAAGGTTCAACATGAAATGTTTCAGAAGAGCCTACACGAAGGCGACCATGTTCCAGATCAAGACATGCATATGCAACCTCCAATATAGCATGGCGATCCGGATCAAGTCCGGAAGTTTCGCAATCGATAACGATTGGATAGTATTTGCCAAAAATATTGTTCAAGTCGCTGTCTTTATAATAAAAATATCATTTGGGTATTTTGACATTCTTAACTTTGGATTACAAGTTTTGATCAATATTCTGTGTTTAATCTTATCAATATTGAGCATTTTTTCTAACACTACGTTTTGTCTCGAGATAATAAAAATTATACTTCTTTTCTTTCCAGCAATGGCTTGATCAAGAGAGAAGCCATGCGTGACTGAATAAGTACACTCGCTAGTGGCCACTGTCTTGATGTCATCGCATCTCAGATCAGTTGATTTGATCAAAACCCAGATCAAACTAGCTGTTCTTTAAAAAAATCCATCGCATATTTTTTTACTCTCATCGCAGCTTGATGATTGTAAACTCTGCCCATGGAGCGCTCTAAGTCAGGATCGAAGGTTCCTGTTTTAGGATCGGTAAACGAGTGTTGAGCATGACTCATCATTATAATTTGCCAGTCAGGACAGTTCGCTACCGTTACTTCATCAGTAAAAGATAAAATGTCGTTGATAGGTACTTGAGGATCGGCAAATCCATGCAGAATAAGCAAGTGTGATTTGATAGGGTATGTTTGCAATCTTGATGCTGTTAAGATTCCATGAGCGCTCACTCCTGCTTTTAAAGAAGCACCGCTACGAGCTAATTCCAACATACATTGCCCACCAAAACAAAATCCAATAGCGCCGATATTGTCTTTATTCACTAAAGGCTCTAACTGTAAGGCTTGAAAAGCTGATTGAGCTCTACGTCGCACTAAAGCACGGTCTTGTAAAAAAGGGCCTATCAGTTCAAAACAATCAGGTATTGTTGAGGCAGATTGAGCGTTACCATAAATATCAGCTGCCAGAACAATATACCCTTGCAAACAAAGATCATGAGCGTAATCAAGTGCAAAATCGCTTAATCCTTCAAAAGCTGGATAAACAATAATAGCAGAGTACGTGTCTTTTGGTGTGGGAGGATAAAAAATTTTACCGATTAACTCTTGAGTTTCATCATAATAAGTTAATGATCTTACTTTTATTTCTCGATCTTCTACCAATGTTAATGATGCATGAGACATTCATATCCTCCTTGAAATGAACTTTTAACCTATGATTACCATAACAGGAAAAATAAGCTTTGGCTATCATTGTTTTCTTCAATATTGTTCAATTTTACAATAAGTTGATAATTTTTTTATGTTTTAGTTTATTGGTGGTTTATTGGAGGAAAATATAAACGACGATTAAAACGATTCTGACTATAAACGGTTTACATCACTCCTGTTTTCCGTTACAGTCAGGAAAGTCACTGACTTAACTGGCTATTTTAACGGCAATTTTTTATATTTTTATTGTCGATAAACAGTCTTAATAAAGGGTTTATTCAATGAAAAATAAAGATTTTATAAATATTGAAACACATTATTCACTTTCACAGCCTAATCAATCTGATTCAGTTTTTCACAAAGGAGAGGGGGTTTGGTTATGGGATATAGAGTCGTTGCAATATCTTGATTTAACAACAATGCAGAATCATGCAATTTTTGGTCATAGTCCTTCTCGTTTAGTCAAAGTTCTTGTTGAACAGGCACAAAATTTATCGTTGAATACAAATTTTGTCTACACTGATAGACTTGGGCCTTTTTTAAAAAAACTCAGTGAAATGACATTATTCGCACGATGCATGGCTTTTTCTTCGACCTATCAAGCGTACAGTGAAATGATTTTTTATAGTATGAATGCTATCTCAAGATTAAAAAATTTAGCCACTGATGAGCTCAAGGTGGTTTTTTTATCATCAAGACATAAAGACTCTCATCCTTATGTAGATTTATTTCATGGATGTTCATTCTTATCATTGAATGAAATTGATGAATTAGAGAAAGTTGAATCACAGTTATCTTTGGTTATTCTTGATTTATTAGATTTGAATCAGCCTAACTTATTATTGACACACGATACAGTCTTCAAGATAAAACAAATCACAAAACGCTCACAAGCGTTTTTAGTAGCCGATGAAAGTCATATTCCGCCAGGTTCTTTAGGCATTAATTTTGCTTTTCAAGCCTATGACCCACAACTCTTCGATGGATTTATTTTGGGTGAATATTTAGGTGGAGGATTGACCCCTATGTGTGCAGGAGGAGTCACTGAAAATGTTTTTCAGCAAGCAGGCACATTGCATTCTTCAATGTCATCACTTTATCCCTTGGGACCTGCTGTTGGTTTAGAATCGTTATGTATGCTGGAAGAAATGTTTTTAGCAGAAAAAGCATTAGTAAAAGGTGCTATCATTCAAAATTATTTTGCACAAAGAAAATTCATCAAAGAGGTTTATTCTCATGGATTAATTTTCAAAATCATTCTTTCCGATGAGTGTGATATCAATACAATAGCGGCACAACTTAAAGATCAATTACTACTGTGTCATATCTTCAATGATAAAATGTTGATGATCACTCCAGCTTTAATTATTTCGGAACAAGAAATAGAAATATTGCTTCAAAAATTAGGAAATATTTTTCCATTAGAGGTAGTCAAAGAGCTAAGCTCATCTTAATGAAAAAACATGGAGGATCTGAGGAAGGCTTTTGAGCTTTTTTTGGAGTTATGGATGAAAGGACTTTTTTTAGGAGCACACAGCCAGTTTGCTCGATCGCTTTTAAAAAACCAGCAATGGTCACATCTTCTTTTACAGAGTCAGCGTTTAACGCAACTACAAGAAATAGTCATGACATTGCCACAGGGCGTATCAGTAGAGCTTTTTCCTTGTGATTTTTTACAGCCAGAAGAAACACTGTTATTGAATTTTCAACAGCTGTTGACTCGCTTTTCACATTTAGATGTTATTGTTTTAACAGTGGGGTCATGGAACTCATTTGCTGCTTTTGAGCATTTATCACTAGAAGAACTTTACATTGCCTGGCAAGTTAATTATTTCTATCCCCTCAGTTTGCTGAAACAAGCAATACCTTTGGCTAAAAAAGGGCTGAAATTAATCGCATGGACATTAGAAGATGATTTGTTAAAACAGCCTTTATGGACCAGTATGGGGCCGATACTCAGTGCTTGGGAGGTTTTAGTAACACAAATAGCTCAAGAACAAAGCTGGACATTACAATTGCATAAAACATCTTTTATGCGCTCAGCTCAATCATTGAAACTCTTCCCATCAGGAAATGAGTGTTCTGTATTACCAGAAATCGTTTTATGAGTTCTCACACTCAGTAAGATTTTCTATTCGGTTTTATGTAAAAAAATAGTTGCAATTTCTGAAACCGAATCCACTTCTTGTTGATAATGATAATGGGGATCGAATTCCAAATAACAACCATAGCGAGCAAAGACACCATGCATCAATGCGAGATGGGATGCTCGCAAATCCGTCGGCATATCTCCAACATAAATGCACTCATAAGGCTTTAATTCTAATTGGTTTGCACCGTATAACAATGGTGCTGGATGAGGTTTTTTATAGCCCAGAACCCCAGAACCAAGCATAATATCTAAATCTAAATTAAAGAGCTCACTGATTTTCTCACAAAAATGATGCTCTTTATTTGATATGATCCCTACTTTGCGCTGATTCTGTTTGATTTCAGTTAATAGTTCGATGGCTCCAGGATAAAATGTGGTGAAACGATCTAAGTTTTTATCATAGTATGCTAAAAAATATTCATGGTGTTTTCTAATATCCCCCAATTCATGCCCTAAAAGATAATCAAGTAAAGCACGCGTATCTATTCCACAAAGAAATTTTGCGGTAGGGCTTAATGGCTCAGTAATCCACTCTAATTCAAAGAACATTTTTTCAAAACTTGTTGGAGTGTCAAGCAAAGTGCCATCAAGATCGAACAAATAACCTTTAAAGAGAGACATAGTTTACTTTCAAATTGATGTTTTATTTTTAAATATAGCCTGTTTTTACAAAAGAATATATAAAGGAAAATGATCTCATATAATATAGGTCAAGCTAAACAGGCTTAAGATATCAGTCTTTATAATAAGCAATAAGCTTAGCTGTAACAATCAGTTGATCTGTTTGGATTGAACATGGAATTTTATTTAAAGTCAAGCTAGCCTTTCATTAAAGGATTGATATCAAAAAGTTCCTGCGATGAAAAAATCAATAATTATTGGCTGGACAATACTCTCATCATTAATTACCCCCCCATAATAGCTGATGAGTCATTTCAACTCGAATGGTCTGGGGCAAGCCTGGGAAACTCGGTAAGAGCAACTAGTGTCCTGACGTTAAATAGTACGGGTATTGGTTATTTAACAAATAATTATACGAATAGTCCTTATCAAAGCGGTAAAGTTATTACCCGGAATCCTTCTGGATTGAGCATAACAGGATTTAGTACAACTATCAGTGGCGATCCAGATTATAATGGAACCTATAGCTTGAACAAAACACGTGCGCAATCCTTTTCGTTGACGGGAAGGTCAAGCACGTCCTGCTCTTTGTTTAA
>RFNU01000089.1 GCA_009927065.1 bacterium
GTACCTGGTTTGAGTAACAATCCATGCGCGGTTGTCTTCAAGACTGACGATCCCTTTAATATAGCGGCGTGATATCTATAAGCTAAAAATACTGGTAATACAAAACAACAGATCAATCCCATCCCTATCCATGATGATCGGTTCATAATCTCTATACCATAAAAAGAATGTCGTAATTGCAGGTTAGCATATTTTTCATGTTAACAACATCAGGCTATTACCTAAAAAATAAAAAGTAAAAAAAAGTGCTGTTATTGAAATGAGTTTCCACTGCCAAGCATATCCCTGATGTTTTTCTGGAGTCATTGGCAACCTCATGTTTTTCTTTTGAAACCCATCTGGTGGCTGCTCATCAATCAGAATATATTGACTATTAATATGCTGAAAATCAAGCTGATTAAGAACATCGCTCACTTGATAACTCATGATGGTATCAAGTTCATTGCTAATATGTTTTTTAATGAAAATATTTTTTTCCAAAGGCCATAATCGCACTAAGTGAAGTTTCTTTTGCGAAGGATAATAAGAATCTTTATTTGGCATGTTGTTGCTTGTCCCTAAAAATAATAGGAACTTTTTATGATCATCTAAATAGCACTCTTGGTAACAATCATACTTTTTATCACCTCGTTCAATAATAATTTTTTTTTGATTATCAAAGATTAAATATTGCCATGATGCCCGATAAGATTCTAATTCAGTTGAGGGCTCACTTATGATACTCTCTAAAATAATTTTTTTTTGATGGGCACGATCAATTTGCCAACAATTTAATTGATAAGCAACAAAACTTATAGTGCAGAAAAATAAAACGGCGAGTATATTTTTTTTAAGACTCATTATTTTTATAGCTCTCTATGTTTAAATTCCTGATTATTGTTAACATGCTTGCAATTTTATACTTCCTTCTTTCTTCATTAAAGTATTTGATGCTTCCGACTGCCCAGGAACAGATTTTTTTAGCCAAACTCTTAGGAAAGCGCATGCAAGCATCTTTAGTGTGTTTTGTGCTCATCCTCATAACAAAATTTTTAGGGTGGATATAGTCAAGATCGGTACTACCATCCACTGCTCTTCATAAAGAACCAAATAGAATTGTACGAATGTTGGAAAGCTTCATCTTGTATACAGCCTGTTTTTTCATTACAAGCAATACACAAAAATAAATAAAAACAACCAAACCACATCAACAAAATGCCAGTACCATGCTGTAGCTTCAAACGCAAAATGGTTTTCTTTTTCAAAATGACCAAACATTGTTCGTAATAATATACAGCTAAGCATTATTGTTCCTAAGGTGACATGAAGACCGTGAAACCCTGTTAACAAATAAAATGTACTTGCATAAATTCCTGATCTCATCGTTAGTTTCAGATGTTCATAAGCATGTCCATACTCAACTATTTGACAGCCCAAAAAAATGCATCCTAACAGTATTGTCAATAACAAAAAAATAGATGTCCGAACGGTTTGTTTTTTAAGTAACGTATGATGGGCTATGGTTATTGTAACTCCACTTAATAATAAAATTAATGTATTGATTGCAGGTAATCCAAAAGCCTCTATAACTCCGGTAGGTCCTGGAAAAAGTGCTGGTGTCGGATTTTCTAATAGAGGCCATTGAGCTATAAATTTTGGATATAAAAAATCGTGGGTTGATGTTCTAAAACCATGAATACCACCAAGCATCGGGACAGAAAAGACTCTTGCATAAAATAAAGCGCCAAAGAAAGCGCCAAAAAACCAAATCTCCGAGAAAATAAACCATAGCATGCCTAAACGAAACGTTTTTGTCATTTGAGCAGAATAGCACCCGGCCATTGACTCTTTAACAACATCATGAAACCATCCAAAAAACATAAAGAGTAAAATGAGTCCACCAGTAATCAATAAATAAAATGCTTGTAATCCGCCATGTAGCCATTGAACAATCCCTATTGAGAGAAACAATAATCCCAAACAGCCTATTAATGGCCAATAACTGTGGTGAGGCACATAATACGGGTCATGTTGATTCTGATGGTTCATAGAAGGCTCCATTATTATGAATGCGACGAAAGGTCAAATAAAGTATATGAGAGTGTTAGTGTATGAATATAAGAAGGTAGCTCAGGATCGATGACTATTCTCAAGGGCATCATCAATGATTGATAAGGATAAAAGTCTTGATATTGAAAACAAAAACACTCTAGTTTCTTAATAAACTTGGAACCAACTGGTGGAGCGACACTGGGTATGGCCTGTACAATTTTAAGATCACTGGTTAGGTTATTCATATGATAATATAACGTATACGGCTCACCTGGATGAATTTTTGCCTTTTTTGTTGAGGGATAAAATAAGAAGTTTAAAGAAGGCTGTACATTAGAGTCGAATTCAATTGTTATCAAGCGTGAAACATCGATACCCGCTGTATATTGACTATCTTGTTGTAATAATCCTTTACCATCAATACCCGTTGCTTTGCATAGTGCATTATAAAGTGGCACCATGCAAAAACTAAAAGCAAACATCATGATAATAGCCAAGATCGATCTTTTTATCAGTGGGCTATGATGGGGCATCATGACTAGTCTGCCTCTTGCTCTAATAAAGGAGGCTGATCAAAAGTATGGTGTGGCGCTGGTGAAGGCACGGTCCACTCTAAGCCATGAGCTCCTTCCCACACCTTGGCGCCCACAGGGGTGCCTTTGGTAACATTGCGATATAAGACAAAAAGGAAAAAAACTTGACTCAGCCCAAAAATAAACCCTCCAATCGAAACAATTTGATTAAAATCAACAAATTGAAGTGAGTAATCAGGAACTCGGCGAGGCATGCCTGCTAACCCTAAAAAGTGCATTGGAAAAAAAGTTAAATTGACAGAAATAGCTGATAACCAAAAATGTGTTTGACTTAAAACACTTGAATACATCTTTCCTGTCCATTTTGGTAGCCAGTAATAAACAGCTGAAAAAATCGCAAATATGGCTCCTGGTACCAACACATAATGAAAATGAGCAACCACAAAATATGAATCATGATATTGAAAGTCTGCAGGGGCTATTGCTAGCATTAGTCCAGACAAACCACCAATCGTAAACATAATAATAAATCCTAATGCAAACAACATGGGTGTTTCAAACGTTAAAGAGCCTTTAAATAAAGTAGCAACCCAGTTGAATACTTTGACCCCAGTAGGGACTGCAACCAACATGGTCAAATACATAAAAAATAAAGCGCCTTCTAAAGGCATCCCTGAGGTAAACATATGATGCGCCCAGACAAAAAATGACATCATTGCGATTGCGCCAGTTGCATACACCATGGATGAATACCCAAAAAGTTTCTTGCGTGCAAAAGTAGGAATAACCTCAGAAATGATTCCAAAAGCAGGTAGAATCATAATATAGACTTCTGGATGACCAAAAAACCAAAAAATATGCTGAAATAATCGCGGGTCGCCCCCTCCAGCGGCATTAAAAAAACTGGTCCCTAAATGTCTATCAGCTAAAAGCATCGTCACCACTCCAGCTAAAACGGGCATCACAGCGATTAAAAGATAAGACGTAATAAGCCAAGTCCATACAAAGATAGGCATTTTCATATACGTCATACCTGGCGCCCTCAAATTCATGATAGTCACCATAATATTGATAGCACCCATAATGGAAGAAATGCCGGAAAGATGGATAAAAAGAATAAAATAATCAGTACTAGCCGGCCCTTTAACAGAAAGAGGCGCATAAAATGTCCATCCAAAATTAGGGGCTGACCCTTTCATCAAAAGGGTTGATAGAAGAATGCCAAAAGCAACGGGTAAAATCCAAAAGCTAAAATTATTCATGCGAGGCATAGCCATATCTGGCGCCCCAATCATTAATGGCACCATCCAATTTGCTAAGCCGGTAAAAGCAGGCATCACTGCGCCAAATATCATGATTAAACCGTGTAATGTCACCATCTGATTATAAAAATCGGCATTCATCAGGTGTTCACCAGGCTGGTAAAGTTCAGCACGCATAATCATTGCCATCAAGCCTGCTACTAAAAACATTGTGAAGCTAAAAATAAGATATAATGTTCCGATATCTTTATGATTAGTCGTAGTAACCCAGCGAAGCAATCCTGTTGAAGCCGTCTGTGTATTGCTATCCATATTTTTGATCCTATATATTATTTTGCTGCATTTTCATTTTTTTAACCCACTCTTGGTATTCATCCCATGAAACAGCGTGTAATTCTATAGGCATATAAGCATGTTTAAAGCCACAAAGCTCTGCACAGCGGCCTCTATAGATACCTGGCTTATTGATTTTGGTCCAACTTTCATTAATAAATCCAGGAATTGCGTCTTTTTTAAACCCTAAAGCAGGCACCCAGAATGAGTGCTGCACATCAGCTGCAGTTGTTAAAATACGAATTTTTTTATCAATAGGAATAACAACTGGATTATCTACTTGGATTAAGTAAAATTCATTTTTGGGTACCTTATTTTGAATTTCTTCCATTGGTGTTGATAGATTGGAAAAATACGAAAGTCCTTCTTCAGGATATTCATACCCCCAAAACCATTGATAACCAACGACTTTAATGGTTAAATCAGACTCAGCAGTGTCTTCCATTTTAATCAGCACACGTGTTGCGGGTATACTCATGCATACTAAGATAATAAAGGGGATCGCTGTCCATACAATTTCAACATAAACATTTTCATGGAACGTTGCTGCTTGATGTCCGAGTGATTTGCGATGAAATATAATAGCCCATATCATTAATGAAAAAACAATGATACCTATAACCACGCACACCCAAAAAATACGCATATGCAAGTTAAAAACTTCTAAGCTAATATCGGTGACACCTTCGGTCATATTCCATTTCCAGCTAGCATCAGCTGTTAACGGGGCACAAATACCCAACAATAAAGGTATTATGCTAACTAACATGCTTATCTTCCTTGAGTTGTAGTTGAACCTCAGTGTATCCTAAGTTTATCATAGAATACTGCTACTTTTTAACTTAAAAGCTATTATTGTATTTTTCAAGCATAACAAAATTACACAAACTTGGAAATTAGAAGAATTATAACTGGGAAGGATCATGCTATTTAAATTTATTCAGCAAGTTATGAAAATTCTCTACCCTAAAAAAAGATCTTTTCCTACAGGGAAAATTGGTAAAAAAATACCTTATCAACTTGATCGCCATTTATTTTCACCGTGTGCGCTCAAGGTTATTGAACGTTTACAGCAGAATGGATATCAAGCTTTTTTTGTTGGAGGATGTTTACGAGACATTCTATTAGGATATCATCCAAAAGATTTTGATGTTGTGACCAATGCTCGTCCAGATCAAATTGCTCGGATTTTCTCAAATGCTCTTATTATTGGTCGAAGATTTACCTTAGTCCATGTCCGCTTCCGCAATGAAATTGTTGAAGTTGCTACTTTTAGACGGGATCATAAAGAAAGGGCTGAGGAGCCATCTACTAAAATCATTGTTGATGATAATCGGTATGGTTCACTCGAAGATGATGTGATTCGTCGTGATTTTTCAATGAATGCATTGTACTATGATCCAATCAACAAAATGATGATTGATCATGTCGGTGGTCTTAGCGATCTAAAGGAAAAAACATTAAAAACAATTGGTGATGATGCCATTCGTTTTAGTGAAGATCCTGTGCGAATGATTAGAGCCTTACGTTATGCGGCCAAACTTAATTTAAAACTTACTGAGCAAATTAAGGCTGGGATCTTAGCAAAAGGATCGATGGTTTTACATGTGCCTAAGGCCCGTCTTTATGAAGAGTTTTTGAAATGTTTTTCACAACAAAATGCCTCAACAATTCTTGCTATGATGAATAGTTTAAAATTTTCTCGATACTTAATTCCTAAAACCGTGATCGCGTCCGGTAAGGACAAGAAAATAGGATCACTGCTTCAATGGATGAATAAACAAGAAATTTTAAAAGAACATCATGCTACATTGATTTTACTTTGCTTTATTGGCCCTTTGCTAAAAAATCTTAATGAAACTAAAACTTACGACATGGTTTCTAAAGTTCTTTTTGATTTTCAAAAGCTTATTCTGGTTCCGAAGCAAGTAGAATATGCTATTAGAAATATCGTTCTGAATGAAAAAACTCCAGAAAATATTAGAATGAGAATAAAACCTATTCCAGATATTAAACGATTAAAAAATCTTGCTCAAGAACTCTTAACGAAATGCTAATAAAAATCTGACCAAAAGATGTCCTACTAAAGCAACTAGTGTAATAGTAGGACCAACAGCCAAGTTGAAAAATAAACTTGCCATAAATCCAATGCAAGAAAAAAGCATCGCTAATAATGCACTATAGATAATCATCTTTTTCGGGCTAGCGCTGCAATAATAAGCCGTTAATGATGGAATTGTGAGTAAAGCCATCCCTAATAAAATCCCGACGGCTTGGACTGCAATTGCTACAGATAACGCTATCAAAACGTTCATTAAAAAACTGATTGCGCGCACATGAGTATAATTCAAATAACCTAAATCTTTTGAAAATAAAATTAAAATGAGAGGGCGGTAGTAGTAACTAATTGAAAAGCATACGACAATCAACATTCCGGCTAACAATTGACAATCGTAAGGCCTTACTAACAAAATATCGCCGATCAGTACAGTATAAACGAGCGAAGGATTATGAATAATCTTTTCAATTAATATCAGCGAAGCGCCCATCACTCCATAAGATAGCATTGGTAGAAAAGATGATTGGTCAAGCTCTTGATGATCAATCACTTCTAATAAAACACAATATCCAATAGCTACTATACTCATAGAAAGCTCTAAAGGCCATCCTAATAAGTGCTGTAAGACAAATCCTAATAACGATCCGTGTGCTATAGTTTCACCAAAAAAACTCATGCGACGCCATAAAATTAAACTTCCTATAGGGCCACACAATCCACTTAACAATAAACTGTATATAAATGGTATATAAAAAAAAGAAAAACTCATTTGCTCCTTCCTCTTAACTATGATCGTGCTGATAAATAATAAACTGCTTGCCCACTTCACTAATTCTTTTTGTAAGAGAAACTTGGTGTGCTGGTTGATGATCGAGACAGAGGACTTTATCAGCATAATTCGTGACGGCAACAGTATCATGTGAAACACAACATATGCCTGCTTGAAATTGGACAGCATATTTTGCTAAAAACTCATAAGTGCGTGTTTGCCAATGAATGTCTAAGCCTTGTGTAGGCTCATCCAAAAATATTAACTTAGGCTGAGAAGAAACAGCTTGAGCAAGATTCACTCTCTGCCACATCCCAAAAGAAAGATGTTGAAGCTGCTTATTCCAAAAAAAACCGAGCTCTAACTGCTTTATAACTTCTTTTTTCCACAAAGGATCCCAGCTAAAAATATCCATGAAATCAGCAACAGTCATTGGCAAATGGGGTTGATCAGGACGCATTTGGGGCATAAAACCATATGAAGATGGTTTATAGACTTCTATAATTCCCGATAATGCAGGGACCAACCCCAATAAAGTCTTAACTAAAGTGGACTTACCAATTCCATTAGCACCTAAAACGACAAGAATTTCACCAGTCTCAACAGAAAAGTTAAGATTTTTCAGTAAAATTTTTTTAGCATAACCAATGTTTAATGCTTGAACATTCAAAATATTCGGCATAAGATACTTACCTATTTAAGGAAATTTATAATTTATGAACAAAATCTTTCGTGCATTTGCTTTTTTTTTATGCTGTAGCACTGCTTATTGCCAAATCGTTGTCATGAGCTGTGTACCCGCTCTAGGCTTGCTTGTTAAGCAAATCGGTAATGATCACGTTACCGTGAAAAACTTATTTGACCGGCCAACTGATCCGCATTTTTTCCAACTCACGCCACAACAACTTGTGTCACTACATCAATCTGACCTAACTATTGTTGCACAAGAATTTGTCGACAAAATCCCTCTACCAGCGGATAGAATTATATCCATTTATCATATAAATGAACAGACTCCGGTTTACATTCATGCACTACAACTTTTGCAGACAGGAATAGAGAAAAATCATAAGCATGATCATGCACACGATCACGCTGGTCATAAAGACTGTGATTGTCATGATCATAAACATCTCGCTCACTCTCATCATCATTCATCCATTAAACATGAATGGTTAAGTTTTAATGGTGCTATAGCACTAACTGAAGTTATTGTTGCAAAACTTTCTCATCTTGACCCTGAACATGCTCAATTTTTCAAAGAAAATGCTAAAAAAGTTTACGCTGAATTAAAAGCTCTCAAGGCAAAATATCATCAGCAACCTTTATCGAAACAACATTTGTTTTACCATGACAGTTTTCAAAATTTAGCAATAGAGCTTGATCAAAATTTCGGACCAGCATTATATCGTTGTGAAGAGAGTACTATTTCTGCTCATGAGCTTGCGCGCATTGTTGCCCAACAAGATCATTACACCAATCTGATTATCGAAACAACAACTCATACGCATTCTCTAGAACGACTCATTGATAAAATCAAACTTCCTATCGTAAAAATAGATACATTAGGTTATGGTAATTATCAATCACATACTTCATTTATTGATCTGATTTTAAAAGAAATTTATCAGCGATGAATTTCTAGAAACTCAATAAAAATAATTGAGTTTCTTTAGGATTATTATACATTGATATCAATATTTAATAACAAAGGCCTATTATGATTCGTTTAATAAATAAAAATGAACTTGCCCTAAGCAAGGGTGGGATGTTTTTAAATATGATGGTTGGAAGTTTAGTTGGGGGAGTTCTTGCTGGATCGTATTATTACAAAAACAATACTTTAAACTCTTCAATAGAGGAAGGAACAGCTGAAGTCCTGACTGGAGGAACTATTGGTTGTTGCGCAGGTATCTTGACTTATATTGCACCCTTTTCTGGTTCAATATTAATTGCTGTATCGATCCCATTTGTGCACGGAAAATTAAAAAAATCTTTTTTAATAGCAAATCAATCAAAAAATACAAACGATAAAAGCTCATAA
>RFNU01000216.1 GCA_009927065.1 bacterium
TGAGGTCAATAGCCAAGCGCTTGAGTCAGCCTTACGAAATTTGGAAAGCAGCTTTTGAAGACTTTTTCAAATATAAGCGAGGCTATCCCATGTTCAAAAGAAAGAGCCATCTGCAACAATCTTTTCAATGCCCGCAGCAAGTCATCGTTGATTTTGAACAAGAATATCTCAATTTGCCAAAAAAAAAAGGGATAAAAACAACGCAATCGGATGAGCCGATATGCTGGGACACAGCATTTGCGTCAAGAGTACCTCTGAAGCGAGAGTTGCCGGCGCAACTGCTTGAGCGAAAGGTCAGATGGGTCGCAAAAAGCCCCCTCCTAGCATTGCTTGTGTAATGTAGTGGTGGGAATTGACACAAAGGTATATGATTGATTAAAAATCTGCGAATGTTTTAAAAAATGCTAATATTTCAATATATGGATAAGGTTGGTTTGAAATGATGGATTCATTAAAAGAAAAACAATCAATAAGTAGAAAGAATTCAGATGATATTCTTGATGCTATCGCTGCATTAATTTTGATAGCGGTAGTAGTGATAGGACTTGTTTTTTGGTTAAGCGACATGCCCTATTAGCTCAGCAGTCTAAGCCTAAAAACCGATCTTAAGATCAAGCAATATCAATACGCTTGCTGTCGCTTGTTTTTTTGACGGTTGTATCTCACTGTTTAATCAAAATCTGCTGCAAAAATCTCTTCCCATGCAGCAACCCCATTGGATGCGACAATAGCATTTTTTAAAAGAGTTTTTTCAGGCATAGGCATTGAAGACGCTTGCTTTGTTTTTAACAGTACTAATCCTTTTTTGAGCAGTAATGTTGGATTGTATCCTTCAATGCTCATGAGCTCATTTAAAACATCTAGTTGTACTTTTTCATCAGTGGTGATCTCTTCTAACGTCAACAGTATATCAACGTATTCTTTGTGAGAAAGATTTTCATTGTTTTTAAGAGACAGCAAGAGTTGACAAGCCCTATCTTGAGCATTAATAGAAGCGTAAAGTTCTGCTAATCGACACAGAACTCTGGGATGTTTTGCATATCGATCTTGCAAAACCTCTAGAGGATCGTTATAAAAGGAAACATTTTCCTTAAAAAGGCGAATATCATCCCATAGTTTTTGTGCATAATAATAATCCTTCCAATCATCCCAGGGTGTTGATAGGGCATATAATCCTACCGTTAATAAAAGAACTCTTTTATTTAAACTGAACATTTTTTTTGACCAAAGACGTTAAAAATAAAAAAGTTACAATAAAAAACAACACGATCACACTCTGTTGTTGAACATTGTTTTTGTAATGGATAATCGAATTACCGTATTGTTCAATAAATTTTTTTTTAATATCCTCATCACTATAATCATGGGCTAAAAGTTCTTGTAATTCTAGTTTAATCTCAGTCGCAACTGGATGATTAGATTCAAATAATGTTTGACCAGAACAGACAGGGCAATACAGTTCATGAATGAGTAATTGATAACGATCCTCAGGTGAGTTGTCTGCAAAAGTTAATGCATACATAATCAGTATAAAGATATTAAAAAACAGTCGCATCATCAATAATTCTCTTAGTGAACTCCCCATCCCCTAAAGAAGATGGGCTTCCGATTAAGCAACAGCAAGGATTCGCTGGTGTTTAATCTTCTTTAACGCTAAAACCAAACAGCCTCTTAATAGGATCTCTTTTGATTACTGCCCATTCTTACACAATGGTATGCAGTATATATTAACATTATACTTAATATCATAGCGCTCAACCAAATAAGACGTACAAAGGGTTTAAAATATACTCTTATTAAAAAGTATTCGTTATCAATGTTGTCGCCTAGGCAAATACAATATTCATGATAGAGTCCAGGATGAATAGCAATAGGTGCTATTTCTTGCATTGTTTTTTTATAAAGAATTTTTTCAGGGTGAAACTTGAGCGTTGTACGATCGGCTAATGTTAATTGTATGTCTGCTTTTAATATGTGCTGATAAGGAGAGTCAAGTGTTGTTTTTATTGAAATTATTTCCAAGATGTTATTTTTGAAATAAATAGGCTCGCCAACTTTTATTTTATATTCGTACTCATATTTCATTGCTGCATGCATATAAAGCAGTATCATAAAGAATAAAACAACTTGATGGCTTAATGTTGATAATGATTGCTTGTGAAAAAAACCAATCAAAAAGAATAGCCCAGCAATCACTATATGAATCCAAGGATCACCCGTAAAGCTTATTGTCATAAACACTAACAGCGCTAATATTTTTGTGTGCGCTATAGAATATTTTTTAAAGACCCAAAGGGTCATAAAGGCTAACATCATAGGAGGTAAAACTTGATTGTAAAAATCCCCACTTAAATGAATAGAGTCTTTTTGCCAAAAGATCATGACAGGATAAAGAAGTCCAAATAATAAAATAAAGAGCATTAAGACAAGACCCTGACCTCCAAAGAAACTCGTTGAGTTCTGTTGATTCATGATGATATTCTTTCGTTGATCATAGTGGAGATAAAGTGTCATTAAACTCATTGTTATCAGCAAAATTGATAAACCTTGGGTCGTTGTTTGAGCTTGAGCAAAAGCATGAACTGAGACGATATAGTTAGAGCGCACCATTAACATTCCCAGTAAAATCACTAGCCATAAGTAATTTGCTAAAAAAGATCTTTTGCCAGATCGGTGCATATGGATCAGAGCAAAGCCTCCAAACCAAGGAAGTAAAGAAAGAGTTTCAACAGGATCCCAAAACCAGAACCCTCCCCAACCTAGAACATGATAAGCCCATATACTTCCAAATGTAATGCCTGCAGTTAATATGCCAAGTGCTGCATAGAGAAAAAAAAGATAAAGATGATCCGCTTTTTTATCTTTAATACTTAAGTTAAAGAGATTTAGCAGTGCTACTGGAAAGAATAATGCTGTCCCTAAAAGCAGTAATGGTGGATGATAGCTTAAAGACACATCATGCAAAAGAGGATTTAGATCGTTGCCATCCAGAGGCGGAAACGGTAACAATCGCTTGAATGGATTAGCCGCAATAAAGATAAACCAAGCTAATAGCGTAGCATTTAATAAACTGTATTTAATGAAAAGGGGATTTAGTTCTGCTATGATTTTTTTTAAAACAACGAGTGTGATAGTTGAGCCTGTACTTACAAAGAAAAGAAAAAGTAAGGTAGAGCCTTCGTGTCCTGCCCATAATGCTGCAGCTTGCAACAGTAAGGGCAAAGCATTACTAGAGTGTTGCGCCACGTATGCTACTGAATAATCATGCTGAACAAAAGCATAGAGCAAGGCAGCCAACGTTAAAAACGTACTGAAAGAAATAAAAGCTAAGCAATGAATGAGTTGATGTTGATTTTTATAAAATATCAACCCGATAGAACTTGTCATGAGCGCATAACAGTAAAAGAGTTTACTTGCTTCCAGGAACATTCAAGACACCCTTAGGAATTTGATAATTTTCATCATGTTTAGCTAAAATATTTTCTGCATGAAAATATTGACCATCGTAAAATCCAAGAACAATAGCAGCTTGATTTTCTCTAAAAAGATTGGGGGGTGTGCCGGTGAAGATGACTGATATGTCGTTAACATGATCGCTCACTTTAAATTCAAGTTGCATGTGATTGCGCTTTACCGATCCTTCAACAACAAAGCCCCCTAATCGAATTTTTTTATGAAGCAAGAGCGGGCTTGATTGTAGTTGAGTTGGTGTTTGATATAAATCAATCGAGCTTTGGTAGGCTTTTAAGATTAAAAAAAAGCCAGCAAGACAACACATCAGCATAAAAAGAACGTTAGCTATTCGAAGACGATGGTTTTTTTTGAGTGGCAACATCCCAAATACTCTTAATTGACAGATTGATAAAGAGCCCAAAGAGCATACGTGATGCATAGGCTATAAAAAACAATGTATGTTAAGTTGATATAATCCATTATAGATAATCACCGTGTTGATTGTTGATAAGAAATAAATTGATAACTAGCACAACTGATTGTCCAGATAGCTAGATTGATAATCGCGATGATCAGGGGAGTGAAATAAATACTATCAATACTTGACCGTTTAAATAATGATAAAGAAGCGCCCTGATGTAGCGTTTGAAACCATTCAACTGAATAATGAACTAAGGGTAAATCAATCCATCCTAGTAATGCAATAATACAGAAAAGTCGATTGATTTTATTATGATGAGCTGTGGGCAACTGTAATAAAATGTATAATACTAATAATATTAGAAATAATACCAATGATGATGTTAGTCGAGCGTCCCATATCCACCACGTTCCCCATGTGGGGGCGCCCCATAAAGATCCTGTAATGAGAGTGGCCCCACTTAAGAATAAACAAGGGAGTAAAAAACTTTTAGCAAAATAGAGAGCTACTTTTAAACGCCAAATAAGGTAAATAAAACAATGCGCTGCAATTGCTGAATAAAAAGCCATAGAGCAAAAAGCACAAGGGACATGTAAAAAAAGCATGCGTACATGAATGCCTTGAGTAGCTTCAAAAGGAAGAGTATAAATATGCTTTATTAAAAAAGGTGTTATTATTATAAAAATAACAAATCCGAGTCGACTGCAGTAAAGTGCTAGGGCGCTCCATTGACTTGGAGTTAAAGCAATTTTTTGTAACAGTGTTGATTTTTTTTTAATCATTTTTTATCTCAAAAGACTCCAACGTTAATCCTATAATCACAGGCAATGTTAACATCATAGTAGGAATCAGTAACAACCAGCAAGCCCATAAAATATAAGCTTGTTTATATTCATAAGGATATTGTATGTAAGTTAACAAGATAAAAAGAAGGGGTGAGCTTAAAATGACTGTTAAGAAAGCAATCAACGTTTGAGGAACGAATAAATTCATTAAAAAAGTTAGCATTGAATTGATTAAAACAATATTAGCAAAGAAACTGATAAAGGTTAGCTGAGCCAATATCTGAACATTATTGAGTATGCAGCATATGGATACTCCAAGAAGCATGCCTAACATCAATGACTTTAGTATTAAATAGTAAAGAATAAAAGATAATCCAACTTCATGATAATAAAGAGTTGCTAGTATTCCTTTATTGGGGAGCAAACGATCATGATGCATTAATGCAATCATGGTAAAACCAGGAAGACAAACTAAAGGAGTATTCATTAAATGAGCAAACCCTATGAAGCATAACATTAATCCAACATATTCTACACATTGAATCGTATTGAGTCTTGATAATATTCCTAGCATGATAGTCAATCATCCCCTTTGCTCTAAAAAAAGACTTGACACCTGTATCTGAGAAGGTAGTATTCCATGATGCGTGAAAATAATACATCCTCCTAATTCTTGATGATTTAAAAAACATTCTATCAAAAGCATTGTTGCCTCTTGATCTAAAGCTGTGAACGGTTCATCCAAAATCCAAAAAAGATAATCGGATGATAAGCGTAATGATAAAGCAGCTCGTTGTTGCAACCCTCTGGAGAGTTGAAAGATTTTTTTATGGACATGCTGTGCTAACCATAACGGGTGTTGTCTTGGATTGTAATGGGGGGTGAGATTTTGATAAAAATGAGCATGGGCCTCTAGTGTTTCATGATCAAACAGACCAAGCTCATGAGGAAGATAAATACTTGAGAGATCATGTTTCTTGATAAAATTAAGAATAAAACGTAATAATGACGTTTTTCCAATACCATTGCTTCCTTTAATATGCCAAATCTGATGATTTTTTAAAACCATTTCGGGGCAATAGGTATAACGATTTGTTTCTTCAAAAGATAATAAAGTAGCTCTCAAAGTCACACTAAAAAGATTATGCACAACGACCATGTTCTCAATAAACGCCATTGTTCATCATAATTGTGACTCTAATAAAGCGCAATAGACAAACGAGTCATCAACGTGTGGTCTTAATAAAATAAAAAAGCCATAACTAATTGTAATCGCAATATAAAAAGTTAGCTTTTTTAAAAAAATCCATTATAATGCCGTTATTTACAGAACATTTAAGATTGCTTTTAGGACTCATACTGAATGACCGTAATTTCACCTTTGATAAAAAAGTTAACCCATGAGTTTCATAAAAGATCTTATGCATCTAATCTTAATACAGATTATCATGTTGATAAAACAAGATATATTCTCTCATTAACCTTAAGTCTAAAATATTTAAACTCATTCTGTATGGAACAAAAGATGGGTGCTCGAGCACCTGATGGAACACTGCCGGGATTGCCCATTAAATATGATTTCCCTTTATTTTCTGGCAAGAAAGAGAAGAGAGATTTTCTAGTGTATCTGCATAAAGCGTATAAAATCTTTAATCTAGAACAATCTTGTTATCTTGATGATAAGGCTAGAAAAAAAATATTTTCCGATTTTAAGCTGCATGGAACCGAAGACTTAATGTTTTTTCATCTTACTCATGAACAGTTAAGAGAATGGCTAAGCTATGAAAAAAATCATGAAAAAGGTTTAAGCAGTTTCTCCAAGAGTTCGCCTCATCCATTTGTTCTTAATGGAACATATCTTTTAAAGTTTTCAGAATGTTATGGTGCTCTTAAGATTATTTCTGGCAAAGCAGAGCTATTCATTCCAGGACAAAATGTACTGATTGATAATGAAAAGATAGTTTCTTTTCTACAATCATTGATTGATCCTGCCACTCAACGTCTTGCGTTAGCAATACAACCCGTCTATTCTTCAATAAATGTGCATACACAACCTGTTATTGAGTCAATCCTGGATGATTATTTTCATCATTGTTGGCTAAAAGATAAAGGATCGTTAGCAAGTTTATTTTCACCACTCAATACAGCAGATAAGCTCTCGATCGCTTCTCAAGCAGTGTTATCAAAAAATGACTCTTTTTTTAGAAATTTACTTACTCATAATGATAGATATCAACACTTATTGCAAGAGTACTTCTCTTTTCGTAACGGGTTGAGAGTATTGAATAGAAAAAAAATATACACTCACAATCAGTTATTACACTTTGCTGTTAAACATAATATGTTTAATTTTCTTGTTTATCTTACTGATACAGCAGATCGCATCGATTTTAATGTACTCAGTAGCGATGGGGAGAGTCTTCTTGGTATCGCTGTTAAATCTGGCAATTTTAACATGGCTTATTATTTACTTGATAAAAAGGCTTGCCCAATTAATGGAACTTCAAAATCAGCATTGACATTCATAGCTGATTACAAATGCAAAGACTCGTTAACGTTAGCGCGCAAAATGCTTATAAAAAGTTACTATTTACTTTATCGATCGAGAAGGATGCTTCAAGAAGCTATTATAGCTGGGATAAAAAACAACAATATTGAATATATAGCGCTATTATTAGCATTCAATAATGATTTATTTCATTTTTCACGATCAGATATTCAAAACCCTCTAGCTTTAGCTGTCCGATTAGGTCATTTTGAAATAGCTCATCAACTCATTGAAGAAAACATTTCAGCTACTGAAGGTGATCTTGAATCTGCTCTTTATCATTTAGCTTCTTATCAAAGCCCATTAGCTATAACACTTGCTGAAAAAATATTACAAGAAATTGATCCTGAATTTTTGGCACAAGACGATCTTTTCAAAAAATGTCTTTTAAAAACGATTTACCAAAATAACACCGCTTATTTTGAATTATTAGTCTCTTATGGAGTCACTACCGATTTTGCTCATTTAAATTTAGTAGATCCTTTTTATCCTTTTTATCACGCACTTTATCATGCTCAGTATAAAATGGTTTTAGCATTTAATATTGCAGATATTGATTTTAATAACGCTGAGTATCTGGCGCATCCTTTGGTGATTGCTGTTCTCAATAAAGATATTCAATCTGCAACATTTTTACTAGAACATGGAGCTAATCCTAATATTTCGGAGCACCAACTCCCTCTTTGTTTAGCAATAAAAAATCATGATATTGAAATGGTCAAATTATTAACATCTTTTGGTGCAGACATATTTCAATACTCTCATGAATCCTATCCTCTTTTACAAGCTGTGAGTAAAAATTCTTTAGCACTTGTTAAAGTATTGATTCCCGATCAGCTAAGCTCACATGCATTACAAAGGATAGACAAGCAATTACAAAAAAAACTTCTTTTTAAAAACAGTCTTGCTCATATTGCGGCTCGTTATGGTTCCATTGAACTGATAGGGTATTTACATGCCAAAGGATTTAATTTTGAGCAAAAAAATGCTATCCGTTATACACCCTTAGATGTTGCGCGAAAACAAAATAAAAAAATTGCCACTTTGTTGGAAGAGATTATAAAAAACGATTCACTCCTAGAAGAAGATCAAGACGAAGATATTGATCTAGAGTTAGGATTGAGTCTAAAAAGCTCTGAGCAAGATCATCAAGCGGCTGTCTTATCACCAAGCGCCGGCCCTTTTTTCTTCAGGGGACAGCGTCCATATCCATTTTTGGAATCTCCTACCACTGTAGCTTGTTCTTCGCCGGTGTTGCATGAAAAAGAAAACTCTTTATCCCCTAAAGGGCAGGCAGGTCTTTTAAGCAAATAACAGCAACAACGTGCTGTCGTTTAGTCCTTCTATTTCTTCTCTTCTCAAGGCTTTAGTAAAAGAAAAACGCCTTGAGGTTATGCACGTGTTTTGATTACCTGCTTTTCTTAACATAATTGTTGAATTTATATTAACAATCAACTTTTTATGAAAACTTTGTGCTACATGATGATAAAATAATAAGTATTAAAGTCTATGTTTAGCAGTTTAATTGGTTTAGGTACTGCATTTTCATCTTATACATGCCCTGCTGTATATGCTCCTATTGCATTGGCTAGCTTTGCTTATGGTTACGGTTCGGCGCGTAAGTCATTTGATAACCATTATGGGTCAACAGACTCACATGATTATCTAATTGATTCAGGATTGGTCAATACGACGCTTCCTTTACTTTTAGAAAAAGCGTTTAAATTAGATCTTTTTACCTCTAATATCGGTGTTGCTTTTTATTGGATGGGTGGCGTGATTCATCCCCATTATCGAAAGTCTTTTATTATTGACAGGGTGAGTGATATGGTAACAACGCCATTCTTTCATTACGGTCATGAATCAACAATTTTACCTTGGCTTTTTAGAAGTTTTTCTAATTACAATTATGATGATAATGGAATTCCCGCTGCTAATCCTTATAGCTATTATTCTGTTATGGGAGATCTTAAAGATAGTTATAATTTATCCTATGGATATAAAAAGACCTTATCTCCGCAGTTGTTATTTCAAGGCTCTAAAAGTATCAGGACAGATCGTGGTATTTTAACAATGACAATGGATCGTCCTAATCAAGAAGCTTTGATTAAAATACGATCATTAACATTGTTTGAGCGCTTGAATGAATTGATGTTTGATACATTTGGCTTTTATTTGCAAGAAAAGCAATACATTGATGTTAAGAATGAGGATATTTCCAAATCAATTAATGAATTTTATAAAGATCATTATATTCAAGATACGCTGTCGCATTTCCACTTAGCTGAACCGATGCCTGCACAATTAGAAGATATTGCGCAATCTTTGGATATTTATGAACAACACCAATCTAACAATGATGTTAAAATCATAACATTACCAACAGGACGTTTTATTATTAATGAAAATAAAGCAAGGAACAGTATCAGTTTTAATTTTCAGCCTTATGCTAAAAATGAAGTAAAACCAGAAATGTATGACTGCCCCTTGACGTGGCGATTGGCTCAGAAAGTGAATGTAGCCTTGAATACGCGCTCTAATGATTCTTTATTGGTTGATATGAATATTTCTCGATTAAATGAAGTTTTAATTGCAGCAGGACTTGATAAACAAGAGAGTGAAGGCTTTAAAAAATCATTTAAATTAAAGTATACGCATCAGGAAATTGAAAAGCTGTTTGGTATTCGAAGAGAATATATTAAAACATTCAATCAGCATCATCAATTTATTGGGCCTAAAAAAATCACGCAAATCACGTTACCTAACACTGCTTTTGGTGCTGACAAAATAGCAGCATTATTGAAATTGCTCAAAGAAGAATCACATGAAGAAATAAGAATTGTCTCCGATCGAATGACGCATGATGGTGGAGAGAAATTATTAATAGCATTAAATAACGATGATGCTTTTTCCAACATGCCTGTGAAATATTTTGAATATCATCCACAACGTCGCTTGAATGATAGAATATTAGCGCTCAATAACATAAATCTTTCAATAAAAACATTAGGTTATGGTAATCCTAATATTATAGCGGATAAAGATAGTCTTGAAGCTGATCAAGGTGAACATGGTATTGAAGTTGAACCGCAATTAAAAAAATTCAATGTTAAAAAAGATCAACATCATTATAGTGTTCATGTTACTCATATTGATTGGGAAAAACCAAAGTTTGGATGGTTGAAGTTTTTTAATACTATCAGGAAATTTATATTTACTGAATTCACTAAAGATTTTATTGTTGGAATTTTTTACAAACCCGAGATGCCCTACGCAAATACCGCAGCTTGGGCTTTTGATTTCTTTATTATCAGACCACTGGATTTTCTCAAAAAACTTGTTGGTGCAGGACTGATTTTCTTAAAATTTATTTTATTTGGACTGGGATCTTTATACTTGAAGTTATCAGGAGCTGATGAAGATTTATTTAGAGGCCACAAACTCAAAGTTCCGACTAACATAAAAATGCAAATGCTCATTCATGAGCCTAGTGTTGGTTATCAAAAAACAAAAGAGGTTGATTTTACTGCTACTGCTCAAGCCGCTCTTCAAAAGAGTGAGCCATTGATTCTTAGTGCCGGATCAGGAGACCCGAAAGTTTCGATGCAATCAAAAAAAGAAGTCGAGCAAACATTACAATCAGAAAAATCTTCTGTCTTGAGCCATCTGAGAGCGAAAATGTAATAAAAATGCTTATAATCCCATCTTAATATTTTGATCTGAGGATTTCTGCACTGTTTTTA
>RFNU01000200.1 GCA_009927065.1 bacterium
TTGTTATGCTTTGTGCGACAGGTCATGCAGATCTTGCGCAAAAACTTGTCACCCAGCGCGATGTCAGTGTTATTCAGAAAGATATCGATGCATTTAAATTATGGATGAATCCAGCCCCATTAGAATCAAAACTCTCTAAAGATCTGGATAGCTTGCTTACGCTGATTCACACCACAAATGCACCAAATATTCTTTTGAATCATTTGTTGCATTCTATAAAATTTGGCTGAAAAGCTAGAAAAAATAGCTTTAACATGATAATTTATTATTTTTGAACAATAAAGCTTATAAAAATGGCCAACATGCCATAACTAAATCAAACATAGCTTTATTTTAAAACAAAATTTTAATAATCAGAATAAATCATATGTTTATTGGTAGTATTGCTTCTTATCTTGAGACTTTTTCAGCAGAAAGCGTTAGTTTTTTTACCTTAATTTGTTGTTATATTGCTATTGTGATAGCGTTAAGACAATGGAGAGAAGCGGGTTTATACATTTATTCAGCCATCGCTGTTATCGCTTGTAATATTCAAGTGCTCACTGCAGCATTTTTTTCAGCCTTAAAGGAACCTATTGCATTAGGAACTGTGATTTATACTTCAATCTTTTTAGTGAATGATATTCTCACTGAACGCTTTGGGAGTCATGTTGCAAAAAAATGTGTCTTACTCAGCTTTTTTTCAACAGTGCTTTTACTCGTGTTTATGACCATGACGTTAGCCTATAAACCTTTACCTTATAATCAGGAGTATGCGAAATTTATAGATGGACGTCATGCTGTAGAGGTGTTGTTTAGTCCTAATCTGAGTATCTTATTGGCCAGCCAAATAGCTTACTTGACGAGTCAATGGTGTGATATCATGATTTTTGCTCGTTTAAGAGCTATATCAACACAATTTCTTTGGTTGAGAAGCTTTTTCTCTGTGGCCTTAGGAGCTTTAATCGATACATTGATCTTTAATGGACTTGCTTGGCAACTGTTTTCGCACGAGCCTGTTTCCATGAAGAGCCTGATCAATCATTACATTCTAGGTAGTTATGTGTTACAGTTACTTATCTCTTTATGTAATATACCTATTTTTTATTTTATCCTTCATTTAGAACGTCTTGAGCCTAAAAAATGACTACTTACCCAAATTTTAAATACATCGTCACTGCCCAGACTGGATTAGCTCGTTGTGGCCAAATCCATACCCCTCATGGCGTTGTAGAAACGCCTAATTTTATTTTTTGTGCAACAAAAGCTGCGATTAAAGGTGCCACACCTACCGATCTGAAACAGGCTCATACACAAATTATTTTAAGTAATACTTATCATCTTTTCTTACAACCTGGTGCTGATACCGTCGCTCATTTGGGCGGATTACATAAAATGCTTGGTTGGGATGGCCCTATGTTCACGGATTCAGGTGGCTATCAAATCTTTAGTTTAGGACATGGTTCAGTAGCTCAAGAAATTAAAGGCAAACGAAACTCCACGAGAAATAATACGTTATTGAAAATAACAGAAGAAGGTGCTTATTTTAGATCGTATCTTGATGGTTCTAAGCATGTCTTAACCCCTGAAATAGCAATGCAGGTTCAACGTAAATTAGGTGCGGATTTGATTGTTGTTCTTGACGAATGTACTCCTTATCATGTTGAGAAAAAATATACCCAATCTTCTATGAGATTATCGCATCGATGGGGACTGCGTTCTCTTGATGAGTTTTATAAAACCAATGATGGTAAGCAAGCTGTGTATGGTATTGTGCAAGGAGGAGTGTATGATGACTTGCGTCAAGAAAGTGTTCAGTTTGTCAATGAGAATAATTTTTTTGCAAACGCTATAGGCGGATCGTTGGGTGCATCCAAACAACAAATGCATGATATTGTGAATTATACAGCAAGCTTGCTACGTAAAGATCGCCCAACGCATCTCTTGGGTATTGGGGGGATCGTTGATATCTTTAATGGTGTTCGTCAAGGGATAGACACTTTTGATTGTGTGCATCCAACCCGTCTTGCCCGTCATGGGGGTGCTTTATTAGCGATGCCTCTCCAGGCTGCTGAAGGTATTGAACCAAAAAATGAGCATATCAATTTACGTAATGCTCGATTTGCTTTAGATACTCGACCCATTGATGAGACATGCGGTTGTTCGACCTGTCAGACATTCTCAAGAGGATACTTACATCATTTAATTAAAGCAAAAGAAATGCTGGTTATGCAAGCATTGACTGTACATAATATTTATTTTATGAATCGACTGATGAAAGCTATTCGTCAAGCTATTCAAACTGATTCATTAGATGATGAGCAAAAAAAATGGATCATGTAAAGTTGTGTTTTTATAAAATGCGTTTTTTGTACAAAATGTTGAGCGTTAATGCTTGCTTTTGTACAAAAGCAAGAGCTAGTCGGGTTGGCTAATAAATCGGGGTGTTGTCGTGTTAAAAAACATTCTAGCAGTTGTATCAGGTTCGATCACAGGAATCATAGCTGGTTATAATCTTTCAGGTCTCGCCTTAATAAGTTTTCTTATGCTGGGTGCTGGCTTGTCATTTGGTTTCTCTTTTTTAGTCGTAACAGCTTTGTATATTGGTTTAGATGCGTGCACAATGATCATGAATAACATCAATAAGAAACCAGAAGAGTGGACTATTATATTTCCTACTCACCAGCATCAAGCCATAATGTATTCTACGATACCCAAGCAAACTTTTTTAAGTACTGGAATATCGAAAGGCATGTGGTGTACCAATCATGTTTTTCACTATTATCCTTTTGATAAATCAGATAAAAGAGGTAATCAACTCTTTTATTCATATGGAGCAATACATAGAACTGTAGAGGTTGCCTGTTATGGCCATGTGTTAAAAAGATAATGTGAATGACAACTAGTCTCTTCAAACTGAGCAAGGGAACATGCTCAAATAAACTTATCTCGACATGCTGTGGGATCAGAAAGGAGCCAGTGACCTCGAGTGACTGACAAGATTCTTAAAATATGACGTCAAGATAAGGGCCTGGCTCCACCTTTATTCATCAAAGATCGGACAGTATCTCATATTGCAGCTCTCTACAAAAATATGATGATCATTTTTACCTTGCTGTGAATGATTTTAAGCACACCAAAAAAAGGCTCGCTCCCCACAAACCAATCGTCTTAGCGAGCGTTTTCATAAAACCATCTCACAAGAATTTTATCAAGTTGCTTTTCGCAAGAAGATATATGAACATGTTGAATAGTAAAGCTAAACGCATTATGTTTAGTCAAGACTATTACGAATCGTTTGTTTGGGCGATAATAGGGCATTTTTTGCAAGATGCGCACTCAACTGTGGAACAGGAGGAGAAGGAGCAACAAAAGCAGAGTTGTATTCGTTTCCAGCATTCTCAATAATCTTGCCGACCGCTTTACTATGCGCTTCTAATGCTTCTTGAGCAACCCTTCTGTCATCTGCTGTGACTGTTGGCTTAATTTATTTTCTAAATTCTTCTATCTCAGCTGTACTTGCTTTGGTGGATTTTTTACCATAGAGTCTATCTGACAAGTTCGTGCCAAATAA
>RFNU01000092.1 GCA_009927065.1 bacterium
TTGAGCCACACGAGCTTATTGCTTGATTATCTCCGATGGAGCGCCCTTTGAAGTCCTGAAACATTATATCCAGAATCAAGATCAGCCGATCCTGTAATGTCTCACTATTCATCTCCACCCAAATTTACTTTTGTCAATTCTGGATGGATTATTCCGTGAGTTTTAGATAAAACTATTTACAGAATGCTTCGGAAGCATTTGAAAAGCAATATTGCCACTGCTCTTTGAGTAAATTTAACGTATGAGTCAGTATTTGTGATACCCGTGATTCACTCAGCTCTAAAATCTTACCAATTTCTTTTAAATTGAGATCTTCTTGATAATATAAACTGATAACTAATCGTTCACGCTCTGGTAATTGGCAAAGCAGCTGGGAAACATGCGATTTTTCTTCAAGATGTTCAACTAATAAATGGGGTCCTTTATCTTTTTCTAAATTGGGTTCAATGATATCTTCACTAAGAGCTAGGTCCTCAAAAGAAATAATCTTTGTATTTAAAGAATCATTCATAATCTTATCAAGATTTTCTATAGGTATGTTCAAGTACGTAGAAATTTCAGAGAGAGTTGGATCGCGTCCCAAAAGAGCTTCCAGTTCATGGACCACTTTGGCGACCAATCGAGTATTTCTATGAACGGAACGAGGCGCCCAATCACCTTTACGCATTTCATCAATAATCGAACCTCTAATTCTAATGCCTGCGTATGTTGAGAAAGACGCTCCTTTATCTGGATTATAGTTCTTAGAAGCTTCAATTAAACCAATAATACCTGCTTGCACTAAATCATCAACACAAATAGAGTTAGGCAAGCGTACCATTAAATGATGAGCTATTTTTTTGACTAACATCATATGAGTTAAGATCAAGTGATGATCAAGTCTGTATGTGTCGATATGCTCTGTTTTCATATTAAAATCCTTCTTCGTACGCATCATAAAAATTATTATTGAATAAAAAATCTTTCTTTTTTATAAAGACTTATTTTTATAAATAAACGATAATCACTCTTTCCTGGATGATATGGTATTATTTTTTTTCGTGTTCTGATCGATGAAGAATGGCCGCGCGCCGATCCAAACTCATAACGATAATCAACCGAGGAGATCTCAATTCATTTGCATCGCACTGATTCATCTTCATATCCAACATGAGTGTCTATCACTATCCAATAAAAAAGTTCATCTTATAAACTCCATACAAACAACGTGCCAACATATTGAATAAAAAAGAAAACAATGGGTTTTGACGATAAAATAATAAAAATTATATCGCTGCTGGATTAATAAAGTGCTTTTTATCAATAAGATCTTGTTAATGACCTACTTTTTTTGTCTTGGGTTGTTGCTCACTTGAGATCATTGGGGATAAAGAGTAAAGACTATCTTTTTGGTCATAATCGCTGAAATTGCGCGTCAACGATGCGTTGAGTTGATGATAGAAAAAGATAATACTCCAGGACAAAGATGCCATTGTCTTGAGATGGCATCTTTATTAGCTTTTATGGATGTGGGGCTCGATCCGGTATTAGACTGATGGTATAAACTGATGCATCTTTATGGTCATCAAAGATATTTCTTATTAATGCAACGATTTTTTCAAAGGTTTGTTGTTCTAAAGCCTTAATCAATTTTTCTTGATAACTGAAATCATGGTTCATATAAATAAAATTGATATTATGCTTTGCATAAGCTTCTGATAAAGATCCGTCAGGAATGAGAATCTTTTTAATCAAAGATTTTTTAATCTCATTAAATTGATCCTCACCTATCTGTTGCAAAATGAAAGGTATTTTTTCTTCAAATAATTCGATATGGTTTATTATTTCTTGGCTATTGAATTTATCTGAAACCAACATAAAAGACAGCATGGTACGATGGCGATCTAAAACAGCGTTTTTACCAAATTTAACAATATATCCAATTTGTTGTTGTGTGCGCAACTCTTCAAAAGCAGGTCCACTCAGAAGTGCCTCTATTAAAGATGCTTGTGCATCAAACTCAATAGACCTATCATCCTCAAATTCAAACATAAATGATTTCAATACAACAGATTGTGGCGCGGTATAAGAATAAGTGGCTTGTTTATTCAGACCAGATTGAAATTTATGTTTCGTAGGATGAATGTCAATCGATTGATGATTCATGAAAGGTTTTTTAATATCAACTATCCAAGAAGTTGCTTCTTGCTGGGTTAAATTACCTGCTAGAAAAATTTCTGGTGTTGCTGCAATCAACAATGTATCTAAGGCCTCCTGAGCAGCAGCTAAATCAATATCTTCAATCAACGCAAGGCTGTCTTCTAAGGATAAATCATGATCACTGTGTTCAAAGAGGCGAGAGATTACTGCTTGTGATGATTGATAAATGTCATTGTTGATCTTATCGATTAAAATCTTTTTATATTCAAGAAAATATTTTTCTTGTAACCGCGTTGTTGTCAAAATTTTCCAATAATCTTGATAAAGCTGCATAAAGTTAGATCGATAGCCTGAAGCTGACATCAGTAAAAAATCATTTTTTGGATGCAAGCTCAAAAAGAACCCTGCATTATTGAATTGCTCATTAATATCGGCTAATTGTGCATATAACACCGTTACAGCAAAAGATTCCTTTAATCGTCTTCTTTCATCAAATGATTTTTCGCTTTTCACTGTTAAAAGAGCAATGGGTTGATTAAAAGAATGATTACTCCAAAAATATACGTTCGGCTCTAATAAAAGAGGGGCTTGCATATTTTCGGTTGAGATCACTGATAAATCTTTAGTGTCATATAAAGCGGGCTTCATTGAATGAAAGGGAAATTCGAGATCGGTTGCTACCTTAATTCGACCTACAGCGTAAGGAGCATCATAGCGAGATTGTTGAGGATATTTTGTCTCTAGCGATTCTACTGATTGACAAACAATCCAACGAGGAGCCGATAGGAGATCATTATTAATTTTATTTAAAACAAGGTGTTGATATTTTTGTATATTCAGATATGGTTCTATTAAAATATTTTTAGGCTCTTGGGTTTTTAATGCATGAATGCCATTCACTAACCCAGTGTAGTTCGTGGTAGGACGACTAGTCTCCCATATCCTCTTTAAAATATTTTCTTGAATTTTAATAAAATTTGCATCAATTTCTTTTAATGAGTATGTTAAATATCCATAAATAATATTTAAGAGGTCTTGCGTTTTATCTCCTAAAGGAGCCTGATGCTGGCAAGTAATAGTAAATAATCCTTGTTGATCAAGAGTATCGAAAGAAGCTCCAAGATTGATAGCTAAATTTTTTTCTTTCAGTAACGCGACCAAAGAATATTCATCTTGTCTTGAAAGATACTCACAAAGATATTCAAACTGCAATCGATGATCACCGACTTGTTCAATAGGAATAGCGATTGTTGTAATAAATTGTTGTTTTCTAGGAACAAATTGAATGAATTTTGTATTAGAGCGCTGTGGCTCGTAAAGAGGAATATGATCGTATTTAAGCGGTGCAGCAACTTCATGCTGATATGATCCTATAGCACTTTCTAACCAACCAATCATTTGTTCTGTTGAATAGGGTCCATAAACACCGAGTGTTAATGTTTTGTGACCATAGTTCTTCTTATAAAAATCGACTAAAGATTTAATATAAGTTTGATCATTAGTCTCATGTAATAATGTTGCTCGGTTGCCAATATGGAATGCAGAAACGGGGTGTTGAGGGTTGAGATGTTGAAATAAAAGATCATACGCTACACGATAAGTATGATTCTTCCCTATCTCCCATTCTGAGTTGACAGCAGATATTTCTCTATCAATATAATTTTTATCAAAAACGGGTTGGGTTAAACTTGCACTGATTTTTTGAATCAGGGCAGGCAGGCCAGCTGGCTCAAGTTCAACAGTATAAACCGTTTCGTTTAAAGAAGTATAAGCGTTAGCATAGCCATGATAATGTTTTGCTAATTTAATTAAAGGGTCAATATCATGATCTTGTTCATTTTTAATAAAAATCATATGTTCAAGGAAGTGAGCAAGTCCAGGATAATTTTTTGGATTCTCTAAACTTCCTCGATGATAAAAGGCAACAACGCCAGATTGACTTTGATGATCTTCAATCGCAATAACAGGAATACCATTTGATAATACTGTATAAAAAGCATGCCGTTCATCATTCGGTGTAAGCAAGATATCTTCTGTATAACAAAAAGATATTCCTATGACGAACAATAAATATTTAATAAAGATCTGCATGGTGTTATTGGCCTAGTCAGTTTACTTTATTTTAATAAAGATTTTTTAAAATAACATTACACAGAAGAAATAATTTTATTAATGAAAATTTTTTTCTTTTGCCATCCTTATAATCCCAAACGAGATGATTGTTTTCTCACTTGTTTTATCGACCTTTCTCGAAACAAGAGCTGTTGGCAAACTGATTGAACAGCATCATCTAGAGGGATAGAAGGATTAAATATAGTGAATCGATTCAACTCTTCAGTCACAATGCCTATATTCGCTAAAGTTAAATTATCTTGCTGATCTATGAACTCTTTCAACTGTTTTAAGGTGTCATCCTTAAAATAAATATCTGATAACGCAAATTTCTTTACAAAATAATCAATAATCGAATCAGTCAGCACTCCTTTATCAAGATGGAAAAAGTCTAATTGTAATTGCATTCGACGTAAAAATGCTCCATCTAGACCGTCTTTATCATTCGTTGTAAAACAAAAAATAATTTTTAGTTCAGGTTGTGTTTTTTGAAGTTTAAGATTTTCATCTAAAAGTTGTAATATTGTATTAGTTTCTTCTCGAAGAGCTCTTGAACCCCACTTAGGATCTGAAGCCGATAATCGCTCTCCTGCAAAACTATCAATTTCATCGAATAATACAACAGCTAGACCATATTTGGACTCTCGAGCCGCATTAAGAGCGTCTTGATAAATAGCACCAATCTTTAATGAGGTACCATGAATATAAGTAGAACCAAGCTTCGTATTAGCTGCAGTTATCACTCTACACCCTAATCTTTTAGCTAAATTTTCAGCATAAGAAGATTTTCCCGTACCAG
>RFNU01000133.1 GCA_009927065.1 bacterium
TTCACGCACTATTCAGACCTATATTGAAAAGATTTATTAATATGGATTCACATTTGTCTTTTTCTATTCATGACACGATTGCAGCAACCCTGGGAGCTATGATTGCTTTTGCGATGGTTGAAGCGATGAGTGATTATAATGCCATTTCAACGATTGTGCGTACAGAAGCGTCACAAATTAATAGTCTTGACCGCCTCCTGACACGGTATGGCGACCACAAATTCGATCACATCAGAAAAGATCTGATTCTTTATTCTCAATCAATCGTTGATGATGAATGGCCTGAGTTATATTTTGGTCGTAGAAGTGAGAAAACTCAAGAAGCATGGGCTCCTATATCAAGAGGAACAGTCAATATTGAACCCACAAACCAACGCGAAGCATTGCTTTACGCTGATATTATTAAACTGGTTGATGAGATATCAAAGACTAGGGATGATCGAATAGGATCATCCTCAATGAAAATACCGTTTGTTTTTTGGCTCTCTATCTCTCTTCTTTTTTTTGCAAAAAATTTACTGTCAAGTTGTTACAAAGGATCGCAAGAAGAGGATTTTGCTCTTGGAGTTCAAAATGCGGTTTTAGCAGCCCTTGTCGCTGTAACGTTCATCTTAAATGAACATTATATTGGCCAAACCTCTATCAGCCCCGATCCTATCAAAGAAACAATTTTATTAATGAAAAATAGAACTCATTAAGTAAAATGCTTGCGCACCCCCGTTTTTTTCAGGGCCGGGTCAAGCAAGCGATCGGCCATTGACCCTCCCATGAATCATGCACGGTTGCACAATCATGCTGATCAAGACCCTGTATTGAAACTTTAAAAATTAATAAGTTAAAAATATCTACTAATATTAACGTAGTCATGAAATGAATATAAAAGATTTAAGGGAACTATGATAGACATCAATTCTATTAAAGATAAAATATTACCAGCCATGCTCTTTATCATCTTAACACTCATCCTCACTTTAGTTATTCAAAATACTCCTCCTTCAGAGATCATTATTGAAGCGGGCCCAAAAGGGGGATTTTTTGATTCTACAGCTATCGTGATCGCAAACCATCTTGAAAAGCATGGTATTAAAACAAAAGTCATAACGCGTGAAGATACTATAAAAATTATTGATGATATCGAGCATGGCAATAAAATAGATATTGGGTTTATGGCTCAAGATCTGGGGTCAATCAAATATCATAATGTTGAAGTCCTGGGATCTATTATTGTGGAGCCTATATTCATCTATGTTGCTCATGAAGCTAATATAAAAACACCTACTGATCTTATTGGTAAAAGAATAGCAACACAACCTGTAGGTTCAGGCTCACAAATATTTTGTGACAAATTGTATGATCTTTATGGTGTTAATCAATCAACTGCTGAATTTAAAGAAATGAGCTTTAAGACAGCGATAGATGCACTAGAATCAGATGAGGTTGATGCTATTTGCGTTCTGCAACCTATCACCAATTCACTCATCAAGCAAATTGGTAAAAATTCTAAATTTCATGTTCTCGATATTAAGGATAATACAGCCATTTTAGGGTCCATGCCCTTTACTAATACCATGAAACTCCCTAAATCAGCCTTTAGCTTTGTGCCTAATTTACCTGAAAATGATACAAATATGGTGGGCATTCCGGTTTCAGTGCTTGGACGTTTAAATTTACACCCCGGGATTATTCGTCTCGTTTCCCAAGCGCTTTTTGAAGAATATAGTATTGCGAGCGCTATTTCTAAAGCTTATGAGTTTCCTGATTTTAGAGAGCCTAAGCTTTTTACTTCCAGTGTAGCTAGAGAGGTTTACAAAAACCCTAGAAGTTTTTTATACACAAATTTGAATTTTAAATTCGCAGCAACGTTAGATCTACTTTTAATGAAGTATGGTTATTTAGGAGGTATTCTTTTCTTCATGATGGCTTTTTACTCCTTCTTAGGTTTTCCAAAACCTTATTCTTATTGGTGCGCAAAACATATAGATATACTGGAAGAAAAAATTAAAAAACTGGAAGCTTTGAGAATAAAAGATGGCATATTACATAAAAAGGACGAACTGTTGCTGGAAAAAATGAAGCTGTCTCTTAGTAAGTTAAGATCAATCAGGGGGATGAGTTAAAAAAATCTTGTAAAAAAAAATCAATGCGTTGCTCATAAAAGAGTTTTAAACATTCTAGTATCTTTCATCATCTAAAGATACTAGAAGATTACTCACAAATGAGTTCTTTCTTTTTTTTAAACAGGATTGTTTCTTCTAAAGGTAATGACTCTACATGCCGTGCTCGTTTTAAAGAAAACAGGAGATGACTGCTATTTTTCATCAACAAAAATTCATATAATTCTTTTCCTGCTTGTTCATGCTGTGCTGCGCAATCCAGAGGTGTTTCATTGTTTAGATTCAAGACGTGAAGATCACATCCATGTTGAACCAAGAATTTAACCATATGAAGATTTTTTTTTCTTACAGCTAAATGAAGTGCTGTATCACCGCAACTTGATGTTTTAATGTTTTTATCGCATTGGCTTTTAAAAATCATACTGATCGTAGCATACTGTCCGTATAAGACGGCTAAATGATAAGGCGTTAATCCTTCATGGTTAAAAAGCGGTTTAAGTGGTTTATAAGTCACTAACATATTCATAATGCGGTCATTTTTTTGCTCAATAGCTACATGAAAGGGAGTGTTACCCTGTGAATTTTGATGGTAACAGTCGGCTCCTTGTGTGAGCAGCAAAGAGACGATGTTGACATCATTATTCCTGATAGCCAGAAATAATGGTGTTTCTTCATCATTGTTGCACAGGTTGACATCAATCCTTCCCGACTCTATCAAGAGCTGTGCAATCCCGCAAAAGCCCAACTGTAATGCATAGTGTAAAACACTACCTTCATCTTGGGTCGTTCTATTCAAATCAGCTTCATAATCAATTAACAACTCTACAATATCAAACAATTCATTTTTTACTGCATAATAAAGTGCGCTGGTTCTTTGAAGAACCCATTGATTAGGATTTGAACCAGCCTCAAGAAGCTTTTGAACAATACCTGTCTTTTCTTTCAAGATCGCGTGAGCAAAAGGGGTGCGACCGCGACTATCAAGACATTCAATATGCATATCTTTTCGATCTAAAAGAAGCTGAACAATATCCTCATCTCCATAATCAACAGCAAAATGTAAAGCAGTATATTGATTAAATGTGACTGCATTAATATCCAAACCATAGGCCAAAAGCAATGCTGTTATTTCAAAAAAACCTCTATAAACAGATAAATGTAATAAAGAGTGGCCGTCATTATCCACTTCTTCTAAAGGACAATCATAATAGCTCAAGAGCTGTTTTAAGATATGTTTATGCCCTGATGACACTGCTATTGATAAAGGCCCTCTTCCTTGATCATTATAAAGATCTAATTGCACTCCAGACTCAACTAAGAATTCCACAAAATCAGGGTTATTTGCATAAATAGCGTGCAGTAAAAGAGAATTTCCTGCAGCATCTTGCATGTTAATATTGACAGGATTACTGATAATAAGTGAAAGGATATCCTTTCTTCCTTCATGAAGAGATCGGACCAATAAATGAAAGCAGGTTTGTTGAAGAGTAGAGCTGATTTCATCCTCAAGATTAGAAGTTAAATCAAAATATTTGTGTTGAGCAATAACCTTTAATACATCGATTCGATCATATTTTAACGCGGCTATAGCAAGAGCTTGGCATACTAATTTATGGCCTTGGTGTTGAATAATTTTGTCAAAGATAACGTGAGGTGAGTCATCAGACTGTATAAGCAAGGTATACGATAAGAGAATATTTAAAGAAGCATTATCAAAACAAACACGGGCATTACAAGATGGAAAAAGATTTTGCATGTAGGAAAGCAAAAGTGATGATATTTCATTCATTTTCTGTTCAAGAGAAGCACCCACTGCTAAAACAACTTGATTGAACGAATCCCTCCATTGACCTAAAGATATATAAGGTTTCTCTATATTTCTTTCTGTGATTTGATATGAAATGTCTTTAAAAACAACTTTTGAGCCTCCACCAGTCCCAAGGAGCACTCTAGTGATAGCCGGATACTGTTTAACAACATAATGAGCTGCTTCAAAAAATAGAGAAGCAACACAATCACTATATTCTGAGACATTATCTTTATGAATAACTTCTACAGAATCAAAAACAAGAGCATTTTGCTTTGAGAGCCAGGCATAAGAAACAGCAATCAATTTTTTGTCTGAAACACGCTCAACAACATAGAAACAACTGGTTGGTTGACTCATCACATCAAGAATGCACCACTCGCCCCCACGACCTATGGTCAAGCAGTTGCGAGTTAGCTCTCCTACATAATAATTACGATATGATCGTTTATCTAACTTGATAATACGATATTTTTTTTTCTCAAAAAAAGATCCAACATCGATAATATCAGGCATGACATCATGATTAAAATCACCTCTTAACCTGCTCGCTGTTAATATTGTTTTAAACAAATACGGATCGAGTTTATCACTCAATGCTTCTTCAGCAAAAGGAGTCAATGCTCTATGCAGAAGGGTATCGAGAGGATTAATAAAGGCTTTTAAGCCATATTCTTTAAGTAAATTATCTTTTAAAATATCTTCAGCTGTAATCATGCGATTATAAAACATCGCATCAACACAAAAATACCCTTCAGAAAGTAAAGGCGTGCTTTTGATAAGAGTGCTGATATCATAATTTTTTATTAAATACTCTTGTAATAAGGCGTTCAGTTGTTGCGAATGTTGATAGGTTCCTGTGGCTAGAAAGTCTTCGAACTCACTTCTTGTTAAGGCATAGTGAAGAGATTCATGAATTGAGCTATTATTTGTTATTTTTTTAACAACATGCTGTATTTTTTTTCTATTAAATTCACTCAATAAGATCCAAGCAAATTTTAATCTTATATGATTGGAGGTATATGAAGCCCCTAAGATATCCTTTGTTTGTCTAAATAAAGACAGCACATATGCTAATGGATCTAAGTAATTGTGTAAAAGCCCTATTTTATTTTTAATACAAAGCTTTAACCCCTCGAACCGAGAAGATGATTGATGATCATGCATTATTTTAAATTTTTCTATACAGCTCACCAGTTCGAGAACGATCGATCGCATACTATGATGATTAAGAACAAGTGACGCTTTTTGAATATCATATCCATTCAGATATAAACCCATCATCTCGATAAAACGCAGATGATGTGATTCAAAGTTCAATAAAGATGCAGTTTTGATTAAAAACAATCTCTCTTTCTCTGTGAAGACAATATCATGACAAAGATCGTTACTTAAGAAAAAAGGGCTCAGATCAAAGGCATGATCTTGCAATTGTGTAAAAAAAAATTTCTCCACCGATGCATTCAGCATCGGTATAATAGCATGATCGAGCATAACGTCGCAGTTTATTCAATAGGATTAAAAATAATGCGATAATTTTAATTTTTTTATTATTTTTTTTCAACACACTATAGTGTTTGGAAGAAAATAATTTCATCTTAACTGCAATCAAGAAAACATTCTTTGTGTTATTTTCTAAGATACATTGAGATTATGACGATCATCAGTTGGGTCTCAGCGTCTATACCTTGAGCAATAATTTGCCAAGATTATCTTATTGAACATTAATCATTTTTTAAGATAATGTTTCGGAGATGCAATATCAGAAGAGGGAGTTACAGCTAACACTGAGCTAAATCTTAATGGTTCAACACGCTCTTTGAGGCGATGGCTATGCTCAATAATATTAACTACTAACATTAAATAGTCTTGTTGCCTTAGATCAGTTGTTTTGAGATATGTTACAAGATTGGATGCTTGATGATTTTTTGATGAAATGAATCGCTGCTCTTGTAAAAAAGCAACCCATTCTTCAGAGAGTTCTAAATTCGGTTTGCTTTGTTGGAGTAATAATAATGAAAGCTCACAACTCCTATAGATAGAATCATCTGCATTGAAATGTCCAAACAGAAATGCTCTTAAAATAGGGCTATTCGATAAGTCTTGTTCTTTCAGAAATTCTATTGTATTTTTGACCTCTATGGTGTAATCGTGGTCTTCTAACCGCCCTCTAGCCATAGAAACTCCATAACGATAATTGCGGGATTGCGTGCTTGTAGAGCTTAAATAAGTATCACCAATACCGGCACTATAATGATAGTTATCAAAAATCCATACACCATAATGCTGATAAAGAAATAATTCAAGTTCTTTTAAACATCCGTACAGTAAAAGATTTCTATCAACCGAACCTACAAACTCTTCTTTATTGTAGAAAAAACCGGATGCACAAGCTATAAGGTTTTTAATAACACCCCAAAGCTCTACAGTCTTAATATCATGATGATGTTCACATGACAAGGTTGATTTTGCTGAAAAAATCTCTTCAATCTTCTCTAGATAATCTTTATTAGCTGATGCTAACGTGACGAGTGTTGAGCGGTTGGCCATAATCTCTTCAGCATAAGATGCGCCTGCAAGAACAGCGACTTTATCCATAGGGTACTGCAGATCTTCTAATAATCTGGAATGGAGCTTCTGGGTCGTTTTATTTAATCCCTTTGAAGTCATCAGGACATAAGGCTTCACTGGCATTAAATATTCTTGAACAAAAGAGCTCACGCCTTCACTCGCTATAGCGATAATTACTAAAGAGTTTGATGTTAGGTTCAGTTGTTCGTCTAGTGAAGAAAAATTTATGGGGACAACACTCCCGCTTCTTGCTAATTGATCTTGCATGTGTTCTTTTTTTGCATGAGAACGAAAAACCCATGTTAACGGCATTGCAGGGTTTAAAAGAGAAGATAAAGCTTGACCCCAAGGCCCATTGCCGATAAGAAAAATGCGATCGATCATCATAGTTAATGTAAGATGGAGAGAGATTAAGAGTTGATTAGGTGAATATTACCAAACTGTTATATTCTAGGCAAACAACTTTTTTATAAAATGAACCATGATAATAGGACGTAGAGCGAATTTAATCGCCCTATTATGTCATTAATAGACTTGTTTTCTTCTTTTAGGGTCACGTTCATTTTTTTCAATAGAGTGATCTGGATTTAACAATGATTGAGCAGGCGTACCTTGCACTTTTACAGAGCTCGCGCAGGAGGGTGTAGTTTTATCAGGGCGAACACTAATAGCACTCTGTGTGCTCAATAAAAGACTTTCATCCTTGTTTAACTCCTCTAGATCGAAGAGAAAATAATCGTCATCCGCTCCTTCATACATTGTTGTTAAAGGCATGATGGGCGATCCAAAAACAGATGGATTAAAACAAAGATCTCTTTTAGGTTGTTCAGTACGGATTTGATTGATAACAAATGGTGTTAACCGCACGCTATTAGGAGTGATGTTCAAGTCTTGAGATGTTTTCAACGGAGAAGTTACTGAGTCCATAATGTATGATAAGTTTGAATATATTTAACCTTATCATACACTAAATTCGTCAATAAAATCAAAAAAAATAATTTAAAATCAGTATTTTTTATACATTTAATCAATTAGCTTGAGAAAATCTTACTGTTTTTTTAGTATATTGTTGATTTCTTGGCTTTAATGAGGGAAGGAAAAGATGACCTTCATTTCCTAAAGAACTTAAAAATCTACGAGCTAAAAATTCAATATTTTCTTGCTTTGCATATTGACTGATAATCTCGATAAAATCTTTTTTTTGATTCTGGATAGCATAATCGATAAGACCGACTTTTCTATTTGATAGCAATTTTATGCTCAGTGGGTCACGATCACCCAAGATGTTCTTTAAAAGCTCTAAATTTCGATCGGTAAAAAGTAGTTGCTGACTTTCTTGACCACTCATCTTTTGAATTTTTTCAAATAAGTCTTGTTGTTTGTCAAATTTCTCTGCCTCAATAGCTTGCAATCCTTGCAGGTCTTGTTCATTAAAATCAGCGGGTTGAAGATGACATTGAGTATCATCAAGATACTCACAAAAACGAGGTGACATGGATACTATACGAGTAAATAAATCTATCTGATTTAAAACCATTAAGTCAAAAGCTCTCCGTTGAATCAATAAAAAATCGTTCATTTGGATAGATTGGACTGTTGATGATAACGGATGCTTAATGATAAACCAAGACAACTCTGTGTTGCCTGTTAGAATAGAAAAAGGTAGCAATCTTAGATGATTTTTTTTATAAGCATAAACTGTTTCAGCAAGGATATTGGGTTTATTCGTTATCAATTTGTAGAAAAAAGACTGGTGGGTTTCCTGAATATCGCTTAAGATGAAATTCATCATGCCTAAATATTTTGAATCAAAGAGCAGGGGCAAACCTGTTTGTACTATAATTGAACCTAATGCATTAAAATTTAGCTTCTTGCATTGATTGAGAAGTAGAAGAAGACTTCGAGGATCCAATTGTGGTGATGATACGAAAATCTGATCGATTGTATTCCAATCTTGATTGGCCATTGTATTTAAAGCAGTACAAATATGATGAAGGTCGACAAGTTGATGAGCTGTGATTAAGTTGATGCTCATGAGTAAAAACATATGATCGAGCTGTCTTTTTAAATAGGAGGCAACTCTAAAAAAATCATTGTCTTGTAGATATTCGATAACACTATGCTTGATTAATAATTTCGCACAATCAACAATATTAAGTTCACATGCAGATACAATAACCTTGTTTTTTAAATGAATGTATTGTGGATGAGCGTGCAATAATCCATTTTTAGTGGGGATATTACCCAAAGCTATAAGATAATACTCTACTTCCTGAGCTGCTTCTAAAGAACTGGCAAAATCGAAAAGGACATCAGAGGTATAGTATCGTAAGTTTTTATGAAAATCCATGTGTTTCTTTTGAAATGTTCGACTCTTGAGTAAAAATAATCAAAAAGAGCTTGAGCATTGTCTTGCTGTTCAAGATCGAACGAGCAATAAAATATTGACTCAAAAACACTTTTAGGTGTAATTGCTAATCTAAAAAAACTTTTTATATATTCAGTTTTTTTAAGACCCTTATCAAGTGATGCGAAAAACATATGAGGATTATCTGTATTTTGATCGATTTCCTCGAAATTAATCTTCATATCTAACCAAATGCTAGGTTTATATTGAGGCCTGTCATACTCTTTCCTGTTAGAATTCTTAAGCTCATGTGTCCAATTTTCATAGTCTTGAGTAAAATTATTATCTTTATCTATAGGGTGTTTGAGTCCTAATTGAAACCGAGCTGTCTGTTCTTGTTTTTGCTGAAATAGCCAGTCTGTCACTATAGAATACCACTCAGTGGGCATTAATGAATTCAAATAAGGCAGATCGCTCATGTTAGTTGATGAAATATAATAGCTATATTGACAATTAGGATACTTAAAGTCTTGCCAAAGCCCCTTTGTCGTGCGAGTAAAAAACAACTTATCACCACAACGATGGTACAGCAACTCATCGAATGAAAAATCGCCACCCATCAACATTGATGTAAATGCAAGAGCTGTAATGTTATATGATTTCTTAATCTGTTCTCTCGTTAAGAGAGTATCTTCTTGTGCAAAACTTAGCCACTCTTCATCACCGAATATTGTCTTGTAACGTTGATGAGTACTGACAGAAGGAAGCAAGTAAGTATCAGGCTGATGACTATAATGAGGAGTTAAGAGGTTCATTATTTCTTTAGCAGCGCGGTCATATCCTGAAAGACTTATCTCTTCTTCTATAAACGATTGCTGATCAATATTATGATGAAGATCTTCAATACAATCTTCAACAAGACGGTGCGAATGGTTAAACTGACTTAATCCATCGTCTAGGGGTTTTTTCACTAAAAACATAAAAGTCTGACTAGCAGGGGATAATAAAGAGCGTTGATTTCTTTTCATAAACTTTATATGACTGATTATTAATACAAAAACAAAGTAAGATGCGAATAATACTGATGAAAGTTAATATTGTCAATAACTATTAATTTTAAGTGCACATACAGAATGATGACGTATGACAGATCAGAGCCAGTCAAAGGCCTAAGACCTTCTGAGGATAAGGGATTTTTTTATAAAGTCCGCTGTGCCTCGAATAACAGCAAACTTAATTCTTGGATGTTTCAGGCGGCATGAACGTCTCTACAGTGCTTCATGGTGCGCACAGGACAAGGCCTTCTGTTATGACCACTTTTACTGCAGCTCCACCCAAAGTGAGTTTATTTCATTCCAGGTGGAGTATTTCGTGATTTTTCGATAAAAAAGCCCGACTGAGTCGGGCTAAAGTAGACAATAAAGGTAATTAAATTCCATTACTAGGGCGGTTTTTTTTGAGAGGATCTTTTTTACTATTAACTCCTGTCAGACTAAGTATTATATGGTGTTGAACGCCTGTAGGATCAAGCAGATCAGGCTTAATATCCTGCAAAAATTGATAAGCTTTACTATTTTTCTTTAGTGGATGCTCACTCAGATACTGATTAGCTAATTGAGCATATCGTTCATTGCTTAGTAATGCTTTGAATGCAGCTTGATGGCCCTCATTAGCAATCATTCTTTTTGTTGAGAATGACAAGGATTCCAAGAAAATGTTCATGAATTCCCTCTTTGCTTTAACAACAGGGTCATCACCACCCCTCCAAGCTTTCTTGCGTCCACCCTTAATTGTTGTACGCATTGTTTTTAATGCCTCATCTAAAGCCATCGTCATTTTTTCACTATCTGTTGGAGTTTTGCCAATATGATCACGAATGTTTCTAGCCTTGTTAGCAACCAACTTATCTGTAACAAAAAAATTCTGTAATAACGCTGTAAAACAAGCACTATGGTTTAAGTCTTTTATTAACTGAGCAACTTCAGCACATTCATCTTCAGTCAAGCCCTCATCCAATTTTGCATGAATCTGCATGGGAATATCTGAAAATTTTTGGTCATTATTAATATCACCCAACAACAAGTCGTAACTAGACTTTGTAAGGTTTTTAATAAAGTCAACATACTCGGATGATTGCACTGTTTTCATGCATGTGAATAAATTAGCTAGATTAGCAACTCGTTTATTCGAATCTTCTTGAAAGACTGTTACCGACATATTCTTAATTTCAGCCAATAATGATTTTTCAACAGATTTTCTAGTCTCTGTATCCAAGATATTCAATACGTTTTCTAAGTCACCCTTCCCTTTGTCTAATGTTTCAGTAACTATCTGTTGTGCATGCGTTGCAAAATAATTACGGGCAATTTTATCAAAAGAGTCTCCCGTAGTTTGATTCTTAAAAAATGTTTGCATGCTTTCAAGATCCTTTGGCTGGCCATTAATTAATGACGCACTTAATGCATCGTTGATCTGCTTAGCATAATCAATGTCCCCATGCTCATTTCGTGTAAAAGCATTATGAGCTAATTTCAACTTAATATCTGAGTCGAGCTTGGTATGGTTTGCGCTAAGAGCAATTGAAATACGCTCTTGATCAGCTACTAAAGCAACTAAATAATCTTTTGGCGACTTAATAGGTTGAGCCAATCCAGTACGTTGAGCTAATGTGTTATAGACTAGACAGAAAGCATTCCAAATTCTAGCTGTTATTGAAGAATTTTTTTCAAGAAAATTTCTTAACGCTGCATCTCGAGAAAATCCTGAGTTTCCCTCTAAGGTTGCATACAATTTATATGTAGTTTGCATACTATCTAAATATTTTATGAAATATTCTGTATCTAATAATTTTTGAAGTGTTTTTCGAGCATCATTAGCTTTTTTAAGAGCTTCTGGTGTCTCGCCGAGTGTTGCAGCAGCATCCATTTCTTTTTGGATCTTGCCAATTTGAGTTAATAAAGATTTTAATTGATCAGAGTTGCTGTTTAAAGCCTCTTCAAATTTACTGGTCAAAGCCTCTTTAGCAATTGATTCAACTTCCTTTTGTTCTAATAACAAACCTTGTGCTGCGAATTCTTTTGGCTCAGTAAGCATATCTGGATACGCAGGATCAATTGCCCCTGAAAAAATTTTTTTAGCTGCAGCTTTGCTAGCGATTGTATCTTGTCTGCTACTGAGTGAACCATAGCTACCAGTATTAAACATTGTTGGTAATGTAGCTTTCTCTAGTTGAGCACGCATAATACTCTCTTTAAGATAAGATTTACCATCAGAGGTAGTTGTTTGCAGATCATCCTTCAGCTTACTTCTTAAATCTATCTCAAGTGAGTTTGCTGGAGTTTTCTTACAAGCAGCTTTGATATCTTCATAAATAAGCCCTACAGCCTTATCATACTCTTCTGGCGACTCCTCGTTATGCTTAATTTTTTTAGTTTCTCCCATTTTGTCAATTATTGTAGGCTGTTTTAGTTGCACAAGTCCTGCGTATTGAGCGATATAAAGAGCTCTGCCTATTCTACCTACATTATCTTTTAGATCTGTTTCCGTATCTCCTACAAGATCTTGTTGATAAATAATGGAAAGGATCTGTTCGATCTTCTGAGTATTTTCTAAAGAAAAAGTTTTGCTAAAACGGCCCTTATTATTAGTTGTTGCTTTGGCAGTTGCTTGAATCCATGAAGCTGCATGTTTTTTAAGTTCTGCTTTTAATGCGTTTTTAATCTCAGGCTTTAATTGATCTACTGCCTTTAAAATCTTTATAGATGAATCTGTTTCGGGATTTGTCATCAATGCATTCCAATATTGCTGAACGCCAATTCCTTGTGATAGAGCCTCAGTTAAAGAAGTTGTTGCTGCTTTTGCTGCTGCTTGTCTTTTACCAATTGCTGCTGTTGCTGCTTTTGCTGCTGCTTTTGCTGCTGCTTTTTCTTCTGCTACTGTTCGTTCAAAATCCTGTTTCATTTCTGTTAATTCGTTTATTTTTCTTTGATCTTTCGATAAATCGCCCCTATAAGCTTTAATTATTTCATTAAATGCCTTAATTATATCTTTATCAGGCGTGTTTTCATCTAATAATATATTAATTGCTTGAATTTTAGGAGAACCGAACATACTTCTAGCAGGGCCTGTCAATATGTTGCCTGTCGATAACTCTTTTTTAATCTCTTGTAATCTTTTAATAACCTGTTTATCTAATTTTGTCATCATAATTTCCTATCTCATTGTTTAAACTCATGGGACATATAGAACGATGATTTATTTTTTTCATGCATTGTCTGATATTTTTATAAAAAATTTGATTTTTTATGTTTTTTTGTTATAAAAGATATGATGATTTAATGTAGGTTTGCGTATTAAAAATCTTTCTGTAAACAACATTAGCTATAATAATTATACAGATAAAAATTGATGCTTAAGCTGGTTTATTTTTTTCTTGAACTCTAACGTCTTGAAACTGCATTTTAAATGATCTTTAAGAACTCCCTTTTTAAAACAACCTACGACAATAGTATAAAGAGAGTTATAAAACCTGGGTAATCATCTTATGAAGGAATTGGGGCTAAAAACGATGGGTAAGCATGATAAAAAATATACAGCCAAACACATTATCAGCTCAGTGGTTCAGCATTTTATTAAATTCGTTATTAATCGATATGATGATTTAGCAAGTATAGCTTATCGTAAAAAAAGTCGTGATATTAAAAAAAGTTACACTGAGCGAGACGATCTTGCACAAGGGGTGGAGGGGCGTCATTTGGGTAAAAAGAATAAATTCTAAGTGATGCTGCATAGAGTGGTAATGAATTGTTAAAGTAACTCTAGTCGGAGATCATGTTTGGACCTATAATCATTATTATGGCTATCTTTACTTTCGGCCAGTCTAGATCGCTCATGTCGCAAGTTTTGTGATTAAAGCGGGTTGCATTTAAAAGGTTGCTGAGAATAACTCTCGGTCGATAAATATAAATGTTGGGCCCTCTTGAATACTAATGATTCTCGACTAGGGGCGGCATATTGTAAAAAACAATTTATTTCTTGTGTTAAAAAATCTTTTATCTCTTGATAATAAGGCGCAAAATCTTTTTTATGAAAAAGCTTATTTAAATCACTATCATTATTCTTGATAAATTTATCGACTAAAAGACATATGGTATTTTTTAACTGATTTTTAGCATAATAAAAATCAGTTAAAAATTGCTGATCATCCAAAATAGAATGGAAGATTTTTTCTAAAGTTTCTCTGCTGGGGGCATCAATATGCACTACATTCATTTCTCCCAAGATCTCTCTATTAACAGAATCATCGAAAGCAATCGGGTTGGTTAGAAAAACGAAACAAGGTACATACTTCCCTGGTGTTATACAGTTTTTTAACATATGATCGATGATTTTTTTAATAAACAGATAATCTACTTTACTGGGAATGATACAAGTCAATAAAGCTGGATATGGATGATCACAGTTGCTTTTTTCTTTACGATAACTATAGTTGATCGTTTGACATTCAGTATCTAGAGTAAGAGTGAGCTGCCGAGCTTCTGCAGGCTCAGAGGATAAACAACAACTTATAGCACCACAGAGTATATTTTTCGCAGAATCACTAAAAGATTCAATCAATAAAATATTTTTTTCACCACAATAAGCTTTTCTAAGAAAATCGGCGAGCTGCCATCTTTCTTTCACACTAAGCCATTCAAATTTATAGATAAAGTTGAATTTCTCTGCTAAATAAGCCTCTTTTTGTTTTTTTTCATTAAGCTTTTTTTTAAAAGGAGTTCGAAAAACATTGTAAAACATGGTCAGCAAAGAAGGTTTAAAATATTGTGTTCTATCACAACCTACTGATTGGGGTGGATACATAAAGCTAGTAACCTCTTTTGAAAGAATCGTAGACCTATTTTGAATATATTGTTTTTTTCATGAGAAAAGCAAGCGTTTTTTAAAAATATTGCATAGAAGATTGTGTATTTATTTCTTGTGTATTCAAAATACTTTAGCGAATAACTGTCTAGAATAAAATAAAGATCGCTTTATAAACGCCATAAAATATAGGTGAACTCTATTTTTCAGAGTGGAATCAAAGCGGCTAATAAGTCTTGTTAAACACTTTATTTGAAGGACATAACGACTTGATTCTTATTATGACGTTGGCAATCACATGCTATTTTGTTTTCCATAAAGTAGCAGGTTTACAAAGAAATCACTTTACATTCCTTAAAAACGATAGAAAAAATCCTTTCTATGGTTTTTTAGAACAGTTATCAACAAAAAAATCTCAGCAAGATATTATTCATTACATTCATGGTTGGCAACGTAATCTTAACCAACTTGAATCATTAAAGATCGATGTATTTAATCATACTACTATAGACTATGAAGATAAATTGCACAAAATGGGTTATATCTTCAACCAGCTATCGTGGCACAACGATGCTCATCATGTTGAAGTCAAGACAGTGCAAGAGCGTTTATGGCAATCACCCCCTCTTGAACAACAACATGCTTCGCCTTCAGTGCTTGATAGATTGGAAACTCAATACATGAAAAAAGTTCATTTGCATCCTTTAAAAGACAATCGTATTGTTGGGCATTCGCTAGGAGCTCAAGCAGCTTTACGTCTTGCTGAACGTATTATCATGCATAATCCCCACAAACCACATTTATGGCCAAAACGTATTGCCCTGATCGATCCTGCTTTTATCAAAGGGAGATTCATTCATTTTGATAATAAAAATGCTTTAGAGCTCTCACTGGCGTTAATTGAGAGATTAAAAAACCAATACAACATTGCTTTTGAGTGTTATCGTTCAAGCATTCTGACGCATAATCCTTTTGTGGGTCTTTCAAATGATCCGTTAGTGAGATTAATGGCTTTTGTAGAGTTAAAACCAGCCTACATTCCATTTTATGATATACAATCGCGTCATATGGCATCTAAGCATTATTATTTCGAGAGTTTTTTTTCAACGCCACAAGGACAACGAAAAGAGCATATTCAGCATGCACAGACTACTAATGAGTTAACAAAAAGTTATCAAGATTTATATTTCAAGCAATCCTGTTCAGGATTAAGTGATCAACCGCATAGGATGATATTCTCTAGCACTTCATTTCGACATAAAAAATGAAGTACTAGGCTGGTAGGTAACCAACAACTGGCTGTGTTATAAAGAAAGTCAGTATCCAAAAAAAATTATTAATATCTCGACGTTAATGTGAATGAAGATGAAGAGCTGAGTGCTCTATCTAAGAATTTCACAATATGTTCATAATTTTTTTTATGTTCTCTATGTTCTTTCTTTGATTGTTCGATCTCTTGATGTAGAGGGGTCTGATCGTAAAAAAACATAGGTTCGACATGAGGTTTCGTGTCATAACTATAGCCTTTATATTTATCTTTCAAACGCAGGGCTTTTGAAAGCGCTTGTTGAATACGCATAAAAGGGATTGGGGTTAATGTCTCTTTCAAAAGATATTTAACACAGTCAGTATTTCCATTTTTAACAGCAACATAAAGGAGGCTTTGAATATCATCTGGGGCAAGATTAGGATTAGCGCCTTTTTGTAATAACAAATAAGTTACTGCATTGTGATTATTTTTAACAGCACAATACAATGGTGTTTCCCCATTTTTTCCACAAGAGTTAATGACAGCCTTATTTTTAATTAAAAAATTCACAATATCGACTGAACCGCTAGCAGCTGCGTCATGCAGAGCAGTATATTCGTTTTCACCGTGAAACGTATTAATGTATCTTGAGACATGTTCTCCATAATGAATCATTGCATAACGAATAATTTCTTGAACAACATCGAATGATCCTGTTGCTGCTGCGACATGGAGGATATTAGCCCCCAAATAGTTGCGCATATCCATTTTTGCTCCAGATTTTAAAAGCGGTACGGCATGAGCTGCATTTCCGAACATACAGGCGATATGTAAAGGCGTTGCTCCTTGAAAATCCTGCTTATTTAAATACTCAGCAGGAGTGAGTTCTATAAGACGGGACATGATTGATGTTTTTTTATCCTGATGTATAGGATAAGCGACTCGGGCTACCCAATGAAGGATATTCTCACCATTATGTTCATGCTGACAGAGCTCGGGATAAGAAGAGATCAAATGATTCATCAACTCTTCATTCCGACTTTTAGCGGCGTATTCTAAGAAGATTCGATCTAATGCATCGCGAGTGATCAGTAAATCTGGTTGATCTTGAATCAATAAAAATGCTTGTTCTAATTCATTATTAGCAACAGCCTCAAATAATAAACTGATTTTAGTTCTGGCTTTGATTAACGTATAAGGCGGTCTTTGTTGATCATGTTCTTCTTCACCGCGTGGTGATGGCTGTAAATCTATACTCCCTGCTGCCAACATCTCTCTGAATGGACTTAAAGATCCCGAGTCAACGGACAATGTTCTTGTTGCATCACTTTCAACATCTGTAATGGGTGGTTGTTCACTAATGTCTTTTTTGACTGGCTGGGTGGAATTATAGTTATAAAGAAGAGACGATCGTTGTAGCATGGCTATTATCCTTGAATTGAGTATATGTTACCCAATATGTGTGTTTATTAAAAAAGCATTCAGACTGGCAATAAGACCTATTATTAACGATTGGCGATTCGTTTTGATTTCTTTTTGCTAAATTTTGCTAAAATTATTGTTAACTATTTGGATATAAATATAAATATAAATATAAAATTTTGTTAAGAGTACCATATTAGCTAAAACTTGCCAATAGTCTTTTATTAAGAGATAGTATTGTTTATTCGTTTTCTATATAAAATGCAGCCCTATGGCCAAACTTTATTTTCACTACTCTGCAATGAACGCGGGCAAAACAACTGTCCTCCTTCAATCATCTTATAATTATCAAGAACATGGGATGAGCGTTTTTCTTTTAACTGCAGCGATAGATACACGTGCTGGTCGAGGGGTTATTGCCTCACGTATCGGACTTTCAGCAAAAGCTTCCGTTTACACTGACAATGATAACTTGTTTCAAATGGTTCAAGATCTGCCTCATGAAATTGCTTGCGTCTTTGTCGATGAAGCGCAATTTCTCACCGATGAACAAGCCTGGCAACTGTCTGATATTACTGACAAACTCAATATACCAGTCATGTCATATGGATTGAGAACTGATTTTAAAGGAAATCTATTTTCAGGTAGTGCCCGATTACTAGCTATTGCAGATGTTATCAAAGAAATTAAAACGATTTGTTGGTGTGGTAAAAAAGCCACGATGGTTTTACGGATACAAGGTGATGGTTCGGTTGCAGAAAATGGCGCCCAAATTGCTATAGGTGGAAACGATCAATATTTATCTTTATGCCGTAAGCATTGGAAGAGCAAAAAACTGAAACCAGTTGAGCCGACTGGCCCTATGATAACCCCTTCTATTGTTTGAGTTCTTAACAGGACCTAATAAAAAATACCAGTA
>RFNU01000044.1 GCA_009927065.1 bacterium
GTGTAATAATATAAAAAATTTCAGTTTTATTTAAACCCCTATCTTGTAGCGCATTAAAAAGAGATTCTTTTTTTCCTTGGTTATTCTTCTGGATATCAGCGAATATTTCAGTCATAAACCATCGAAATAACCATATACTATAGTATTCATCATAAATAATTTCGCTTAATTTTTGTTCATCAACATTAACATGCTTGTCTTCAGGCTCAGAAAAGACATCCTGCCTGATCTTTTCAAAAAAACCTTTCATTTTTTCATCATAACTTCCCTGCATTTTCATTTTGATGTCAATAAAGTTTTTATATAATTCATAATCTTCTATGATGACGGCATCAAGAGAAGGCTGCTGTGACATAATAACGCTTAATAAACTAGCTTCATCAACGCTGAATACTATTTTTTTATAATCAGATTCATTAATATTTTGAACTTTATTATATAATTCATTTCCTGGTGTGAACTTATCGCTTTCTATTGCTTTTAGGGCACGAATATTTTCGAGTGTAAAATCTTTTAGCGCTATAATATCCATGCTTGCTATGCATTCATCGAACATTTCGGGATAAATTATTGAAAAGACAAATACTAAATTTAAGATAAAAGCATTCATATCTGACTCGTTAATGAAATTAACTCTAATTTTGGTATAGATTAATAAGTCATCAAAAATATTTTTCATAATCTTCTTTTGATCGTTCGTGCAATCTGCGTTGCCATTAATGATTTTGTTACACAGAAGGCTAGAGATAAAATCAACATTCATTCTCATTTTTTGAATGAAAATGTAAGGTATAATGCTTTGTCGGTCGATTTCTGTTTCTGTCATAAAAACTTCTAGATCGCCTATAGAGAAATCAGGACTCGATATTTTCTCCAAGAGGGCCTTCTCTAAAAGAGCTAAAGCTTCTTGATGCTTATGTTGAAGCGTATAAATCTCAATCTCTCGTTGAACAGAAAAAAGCGAATGATCTGGAATATGCTTTAAAACTGAGCAATGATGCTTTCTAAGATCTGTTTGAGCATGAAAAGGCAAGCAATAGTGCATTAATAACTGAATATTAAATGTGCTCAATTCTCTTAATTCAGAGTGTTCGGGTATTGATGCAAAATACAGGATAGCTAGTTTTAGTTTATTGATTTTTTCATCATAAGTTAGCCATTCGCTATAGGCCGTCAATAACATTGCAATATTAAAATAGAGCTCATAGTTATAAGAAATTTTTTTATTATTGACCTTTAATTCTATGATTTTATCATGTTGATAACGAGCGATAATTTTTTTAATGGCCTCTCCACATTTACTGCTTTCTCCAAGATAAAGCCGAATGGCTATCCAAAGGGAAGGATGATTTGCAAAATGCTGATCACAATAGAAAGGCATGCCGCAACTGGGCGAACTAAAATAGAACAAAAGATATAGTTGAGTTGTCTCTTCAGGAGACGTAGAAGACAGCCGCGTAGTTTTTTTCAGAGCTTCGCTTATAGCCTTATGTAAAAGAGCGGCGCTGAGTGCATTAAGATCTTTTGCAGGATTGTAATGAGCGTCGACAGGATCATCAGATCTTAAAGAGTAAAGCAATTGTTTGAGTGGATATGTCAGCATGGAGGTAATTGATGATAATACTAAATCAATCAACTGCTCTAAGTGATGAGGTGTAATGTAATTTTTTATATCAGCAGACTGAGACAAATCAGGAGCATAAATACCATAGTCAGGACGAGGAAGAACAGTGGTTTCAGTAGAAAATCTCGATCTTGTAGATTTTATTGGAAGACGGAAGGAATTTTTCATAGACGCATCAACATTATGTTAGGCTTAATACCACCAATAATATATAATCATAGGTCTTGTCAATCTTATGCGGCTCATTATACAACACCTTAATCTTGCGCAAGACCTTTACCCAACGTTAAGAACTGTGGTAAACACATTGGGACACAATACCTACTGGAAAGAGCAACGATAGCGAGAGACTGCAAGGGGTTTGTAGCCGATGATCCTTCCAGAAAATAAAATCAAACGACAGCTCATTGTTGCTTTTAATTGATTATGTAAGACCATCTCCTTCAGACGCAGGAGATGCGGGGCAGCCTGCGCCTGCGCATC
>RFNU01000195.1 GCA_009927065.1 bacterium
TAAGTTAATTTAAAGTTTAAATCAATAATGCGTTATTTAAATCAATATATCATTGAAGACAAAGATAAAAAAATTATTCTTATTAGTGGCCCTAGACAATGTGGTAAGACAACACTATCAAAATCTCTAATAAAAAAATATAGTTATTTGAATTATGATTTCGCTAAAGACAGAATAAAGCTTCAGTCTTATAAATGGATAAAAGATATTGATTGCTTAATTTTTGATGAAATACACAAAATGCACGAATGGAAAAAATGGCTGAAAGGTTACTATGATGTCTATGGTATCCCCCCCTCCATTATTGTTACAGGCAGTGCCCAACTTGAATCTTTTACCTCGGTTGGAGACTCTTTAGCTGGTCGTTATTTTCATTATCGATTGCATCCTATGGATATAAAAGAAGCTCGATTATATTATGCAATCGATCCATCCGATGCTTACGATCGATTGATGAAAACAGGAGGATTTCCAGAACCTTTTTTTAACCAATCCGAACGTTTTTATAAAAAATGGCAAAAAACACATCTCGACGTTGTTTTAAGACAGGATTTACTAGATTTATATGCCGTTCGTTCAATTACAAAAATAGAAACTCTGACAGAACTCCTAAAAACCAGAGTAGGATCGCCTTTGTCTCATGCTAATTTAGCAAGAGACTTACAAGTTGACCCAAAGACGCTGCGCGAATGGTGTCATATGTTGGAGCAATTTTATTTGATATTTAAAATTGTTCCTTATCATCACAATATAGCTCGTGCTCTTCTAAAAGAACCTAAATATTATTTTTTTGACAATCCTCGAGTTAAAGATTTGGGAGCTCGAATTGAAAATCTTGTGGGATGTGCCTTATTAAAGGAAATAAATTTTGTTCAAGATACAGAGGGACTTGATGTAGAATTGACTTATTTAAGAAATAAAGATGGGGTTGAAATAGATTTTTGCATTACACTGGATAAAAAGCCATTAATCTTAATAGAAGTTACAACGAGCGATACTCATCCTGCTAAAGCTTTTGGGGTTTTTATGAAACAAATAAATATCCCTTATGCTTATCAACTTGTTGCTAATCTGGAAAAACGTGATGAATTTGATACGGATAATAACATTAAAATTCGTCAATTAGCTGATTTTTTAGCGCATTTCAATTTAACAGAACTTGCTAAAAGTTTTATCTAAAATTCATGCTGCTGAAGAATTCTCGTTATCAGCGTTTTTCAGTGAAAATTATTAAGAATATACATGTCTGAGATCCTGGAAGAAAACACTTCATAATCCATAAAAAAATTAAATAGTTAAAATTATCTTGAAGTAATAAAAGAGGCAGTAAGGTATAACAAATTCTCTCCTTGTTTATCGAAAGCTTCAACACTTTTTATTCCTCTTGCAAATGTATAACGCATGTTATATAAATTAAGATGCAACCATTACACTTATGATTAAATATTATTGAAAACTATGAACAAAGATGCTCTTATTCACACGCGTATAGAACACCTACTTAAAATAGAAGCTGAAAAAATACTGGCTCAACTTGGCCTGACTTCGGCAGAAGCTATCAGGCTATTTTATAAACAGATTTGCTTAAAAAATGGTCTTCCTTTTGATTGTATTTTACCCAAGAAAAATCACCTAGCAGTCAGGCTACCCGATCATGTTTTATCATCTATCGTACAATCATTTGCAAAGTGGTTTTTGAAGAATGATGAATTAATTTTATTTGGTTCTAGAGTTAATCTCTCTAAAAGCGGTGGCGATATTGACCTTTGCATTAAAACTGATTTAACCGATTATAAAGAAGCCGATGAGCGTAAGATCTTATTTTTATGTGATTTAAAAAAAACGATAGGTGATCAAAAAATAGATATAGTACTGAGATTAAAAGTAACACCTTTGAATGAACATATCGATCGAATTATTTCGCAGGAAGGAGTGAAGTTGGCATGACGACATTAATGGAAGCTATAAAAATTGCTGATATCCATAAAGAAAGGATTATAAAAGCGATACAGCATTTAGAGCCATTATTTCCAATAAAAGCTGCTAGTCTTGAACATCTACAGGAAATTGATATGTTATACCTGGAAATGCTGACATCCCGCTTTTCTAAACTTCAGGATTACATTGGATCAACACTTATTGATTTGTTTCTAGATTCACAAGCAGAGATGACTTTAAGATTATCGATGCTTGATAAATTGCATCTCTTAGAAAAACTTGGAGTTATCAAGGATAGTTTTTCTTGGCAACGAATGCGTGAAATTAGAAATCATCTCGCTCATGAATACCCGTCTGTACCAGATATTACAGCAAAACACCTCAATGATGTCTTTTATTGCATTCCAGATTTATTAGCTCTTCTTTACTCTATCAAAAATTACAGTAAGTAGAGAGATCGGTGGCAGAGCTAAGCGAAGATAAAGAAAAGTTATCACCCAGGAGTGTATGCAGCACCGTATCACAGGGGCATCAAGGATCTAAGCCTGTTGATTTGACAAGAGAACAAGATCAGATTCCTTTTTAGGCGCTAGGTTTTCTTTTCTTATTAAACTTTATACAAAGTTTTGGAGAAGGCTTACAAACAGAATGGAAAGATAAAGACATTAACATTCTTATTGTGCACCAGGGCCAAGAGCAAAAAAATTTGCAGAAAGAGCTGGCATGAGAATGGATGGATTGGTAGGGACGCCGGAAATTGTCGCTGATAGTCTTATTCATTGTATGAGTTCTGACTTGATCGTACAGAGGG
>RFNU01000108.1 GCA_009927065.1 bacterium
TATGACTATTATGGACAGAAATCCCTAATAGTCAAGAATTTTAGGGAATAGAATCCTTTTTAGTCGCAATAAAAGTCTAGGCAGCACGTTGGTTTTTTAAATTAAAAATCAACGTGTAACTATAATATGCAAAAGAAAGAAACATTCTGATTTATTTCAACCTATAAAAGGGCTGGGTAATTAGCCTATTCTATAGGCCGCTTATTATGCATAAATTAGTGGGCCTGGCATGTGGGGCAGTAATAAGTTGCTCGTTGATGTTGCATGATTTTTATAATAGGATGATAGCAATATGAGCATGTATCTTTTTGATAAACCTGATGTTGAAGTTTAAAATACCCAACGCATCCATGTGGATCATTGTAATCTTGTAATGTTGATCCTCCTGCATTTATCGCCAAAGTGAGTACCTCTTGTATCATCTTGCTTAATTCACTCCATTCTTCAATTGTAATAGCATTCACTTTTCTAAAAGGATTAATCCTTGCTTTAAACAATGCCTCATTAATGTAAATATTACCAAGACCGGCAATAATACTTTGGTTAAATAAAAAGCTTTTAATACTCACTGTGCGCAAAGCCGCATATTTTTGTAAATAGGTTCCATTAAAATTGCTATCAAATGGTTCTATCCCTAAACGACGTTTGAGTAAAAATTCAGTTAAATCTTCAGTGAACCAGACCATGCCGAAACGCCTTGGATCATTATAAAAAACCGGTTTATCATCAATCATAAAGAAAATATGGTCATGCTTTTTTGGTTCAGATCTGAAACTTAAAGTTCCAGACATTCCAAAATGAAAGACCAAAGCCCCTTTTGCCAACTTCCAAATCATATACTTACCTCTTCTCGTGATTTCTTCAATAGAGGGATCTTGGAGATAAAGTAATGTATCTTGAAGGTGAAAGCGTATTTTGGGATTTAAAAACTCGATTTCCTGAATTGTGGCGTTTTTAAAAATTGAGCAAACACGAGTAATTGACTCAACTTCTGGTAGTTCTGGCATAGAGATTGGCAATCTTAAAGATGATATTTTTTAATCATATCATGACACTATCGTTTTATAATATATTTAGAATATCAACAATCTTAATGTTCTGTTTACAGTAGATTTCTTTTTAAGGGGTAAGCTGTGTAAACTGCTCTTAGCGATCTCTTAAAACCTACCAATACTCGTCTTTATCTCACTGGGAACGGTTACTGAACTTCTCCATTGATAACTAACAAAATATTAATAAGTGATTAAATTTAAAATACTATTTAATGGTTTATTATTATCCAATCTAACATTAAGATTAATTTTTGATTAAACGTAGCTTGATTGATTCCTTATGCGTTTCTTTGAAATTTTTCCCAATCACTTTGAGTGAACTACCCGCTCATGAATGAGCGGGCTTCCGATTAGGCGACAGCAACAGTGTGCTGACGCTTAACTTTCTTTTTTGACGT
>RFNU01000145.1 GCA_009927065.1 bacterium
TTAAACACCAGCGAATCATTGCTGTTGCTTAATCGGAAGCCCATCTTCTTTAGGGGATGGGTAGTTCACAGTCACATAATGATTGTTATCAATGTTAATGTCATCTTGCCCACACTATAAATATTGGCTTGACATTGTTAATGAAATAATGGCCAAAGCTATTTTGGCCTATGAATTTCAAACTTATAGGATGTTGTTTTTATCGTTAAAGATCCAAGTAACAGTTGTTTTGACTGTTACTTGATTGCAAGACCACTTATTTATGGATGAAGTCTTTCAGACAGACTCCGCTTGCGCTTTTTGGAGTTCGTTAAAGAGGGAGTGCTAAAACAGATCATTGGGGTTGAGGTGATTGCATGGTCGTTAGATTGTCTTGACAATAAGATCGCCCCATCCTGCTGTTCATCACCTTCAAGCATATGGTTGCTTTCCTTCAAGCAGCTTAACAATATTTCATCTCCTTCTTTTTTAGCCCAATTAAAAAAGGTATAGCCATCATGATTTGTTTTTTTAGGATCGAATCCAGGGTTTATGAGAAGATGGCTGATAATGTCTTTACGCTCAGGAACATTGTCTAGCAACTTGATGATGTTTAAAAGATGAGCATCCATATTAAAGCATGTAAAAGGTGAATGCTGCGTAGAAGACTGACAAAATAAATCGAGTGTTTCTAAAAATGCTCTTTTAAGCTTGTTGCGTTTATATTTATCGAGTGTTTCTAAGGTGCTAGACCAGAAATTTATTAATTCAAACAATAAAGGTTGACCTTGACTATTAAGCTCATTAAGATCGAGGCTGTGAATGCGACTCAACTTATCAAAAAGCTGGAATTTTCTTCTCTTAAGAATAAACTCAATCATTCCAATCCCATCTTTGTCTCTTTGCTGTAAGTTTAAACCAGGATGTTGAAGCATTTTCGTAATGCAGCCGTCAATGCTAAGATTTTTTGTGATGGCTATATTTAATAATGGTTCTTCGTTTTCACCGGTTAAATTAATATCTACTTTCAATGGAAAATCCATCATCACTGAAATAGCACCTGAATGACGACAGCGTATTGCATACATAAGCGGTGTAAGACCATCATGATTACGAGCGTTAGCGTGAGGAATTGTAGTTAATACTTGCTTTAATATTTTGCTCTGGAGAGCAAAATTCTTCACAGCTAAATGAGCAATCGTATTGCCTTTCATATCAGATAATAAACTTTGTTCCTCTGTATTATCACTTAATAAGTAACCTTTAGGATCTTTTAAAAGCAAATCAACTACCTGGGGCTCAATATCCCGATCTTTATAATTCATATTCATGAATCTCATGATGGTTGTGAGTCCTTTTGCATCTCTTTGAAAAAGCAATGATGGATTAAGATCGATCGCTTGTGAGATAAATTCTAAATACAGTGCCTTGAGTCTTGCATTCGAATAGACACCAAGTGGGTACTGCAAGATCATGTCTAATAAATTCGTACCATTTTTGTGTTGATAGAGGGCAGCTCTTGGGTATCTTGTTAAAATTTTCATGGCAAATTCAATGTGGGTTGGTGCATATTGAACAAGAAGCATAATAGAATCGATTAAATGATTATCCTCATCCATGATCAGCATTGAATACAAACGATGATTATCTTTCAGGATATTTTTTAATATATAGACTTGCTCATCATTAAATAATGTTGTGCGAATTGTTTCTTTAGTAAGCTGGCTCACAAGAGTATTTAACTCTTGATCAAGGGAAGGTGTTTCTCGCATCAGATTACGTAAGATTTCTAAATCGTTAGATGTAAATTTTTTAAGCGCGCAAATTGTCCTGACATTTAAACAAAAAGGATCGATGTTAAAAATAGCTTCAGCGAAATGAATGTTCTTTATCTTAAGAGCGATAAGAAAAGGAGTTTCCTTTCTTGTGTTCAGTGCTTTATAGTCATCATTGATGTAGGAACGAATGGCATTCAACCCTGTTAGCGTGCCGTTGCGAGCGGCATAATGTGTTAATGTATTTTCTGTATTATCTTTTCTTTTTAACTCCTCTGTTATATTAAAACGAGAATCGTTTTCAAATAAACTCATTAAGATCTGAATACTATCACCATTATGATCATACTCAACTGCCCGCATTATGGGTAATACTCCTTGATTATCTGGGGTCCGAGATAAAAAAGGATTACGTTTTACTAAACCTGATAAAAACATAATATTTCTATTATTCTCGAATAGATTTCCTTCAAAAAGGTAATGCAAAAGATTTTTTCCTTCATGATTAGTATCAGAAGTATCGTATTTTCTTTTCTTTAAAAAAATCGAAAATAATCTTAACGATTTCATTTTAATCATTTTTAATACGGGAGTCTCGCCAAGAAAATCTTTTTTTGATAAGTCAATAGAAGGATGGCGCAGTAATTTATTCACAAGATATAAATCAGTACTATTTTTGGCTCTATGAAGCGGAGTCATTTGATATTGATCGAGTTGATTAACATCAACGCCTACCTCATCAATTAAGAAATCAACAACAAGTCGATAAAAAGGAAAATGATCTAACGGGTTCTCGGCAAGTATATGTAGTGCGGCTGCCGGTATAGGTATGTTTAGAGCAAGAAGTTTTTTAATCAACCACAGATCGTGTCTTGCAATTGCTTCTCGCATAACATTTGCTGTAATGATTTCTTCTTTGGTGAATTGAGGTAAAAGGAGATCTAACATTCTTCTATCAGCAATTTGATTCACTACCAGTCCTAGAGCTGAAAGAGTTATTTGAGGACTATTGACATTCATGAGCATTTCAACAATTTTAAAATGACCATTGATTGCGGCTAAATCTATCAGACAATAAGCTATATAGCGATCAGCATCTCTGGTATGAACATTAACAGGATTGTTATATCTTGTATCTAATAAAACCTCCAAGCTTTTAGATAACCCATTTTCTGCACAATACACTGCAAATTTCCATTTTAATTCAGGAATATTTTTTTCAGGATATTGGAATATTCTTTCAAAAAAGTTAGCTATTGTTTCATCATTGCATCGGGTTATTATTCTTGATATCCATTCCAGTTGATCATCTAAATCGAATTGGTCAAGACTAGGATTATCTTCAGCAAATCTTGTCATGACATCATAACTCAAGTAACGAGTTTGTAGATTGCGTGAGATGAGTTCATTGGTGATGATTATTTGATCATCATGCATCTGTAAAATTTGAGATAATAAGGATTCACATGGTAGAAAGCTGATGTGGTTTTTGTTCGCTGTTTGAATATAACCACGCATCATGTTTTCTTCACAATATTCTAAACGATCACCAATGAAATCTTTTTGTAATGATAAAAGCCTCATCATGCTGTCATGATGTGACTGATCAAGGACCGATTGCGTCCTATCTTGATTCCAAATCGCTTTTTTAAAGGATATTGTTTCTTTTTGAAAAAAACGATCAAAAATATTTTTAATTTCTTCATGATCTGAATTGTCAAACCCAAATAAAAAGGCTTCAAGACTTTGCTCATATTCTTGTTGATTGAAACGACACAAACGCTCTTCCAAAAGCTTTTTAGCATTATTTCCCATAATACATTCTATTTGATCGTGTGATACAAGCTCATCTGGATTTGTTTGTAAAAAATAGGGTGCAAGATTATTTTCAAGTGTTTTTATTTTGATAATCATGTCTAAAGGAATATGCGTCTGATTTTGGTTCAAATCTTTCTTAATAGCTTTTAGCTTCATAAACTCTGCGTGGTCTTTATAAATTTTATCAAGAGAGTTATTTGGATTTTTTCTATACAATCTTATGAAGTGCATCTGCAGTGAAGCGTATTCATCGCAAGACATATTTTTACGGATAGCAAGGGCGATTGAGCATTCTGTCAGCTGATAAGGTCCTTTCTTTAAAAAAGCATATAAGCTTGATAAAAAAACATTCGGCATCATAAAAGGGTCAAGAGTATAGTCTGTGCAAAGATCGACATATTTTTTTATGTAGTATTCTTTTTCAGACAGTCCCTCCATGGGATTTTTTTTCTCTGTATTAAAACGAATATATGTCGTGGCATCATAGAGTCTTTCTTCTAAACCCGGCATGCAACTGTAATTTGTTCCATCAAAAAACTTTTTAATCTCGTCTTTGTAAGCGGTCATATTATGGTAATGATGAGAAAGAAGTATCCCAAGATTGAATACATAGTGTTCAGCTTGCTCAGGAGAGTCAATCAGATCTAACAGCTGAGCCAGAATAAGAAAACCGGAAGCTTTTTTTTCAAATTCCTTAAAAATAAAGATTGAATACTCAAGCATTTCATTTTTAAGGCAGTTAATGAATTTTTCTTTCTCTTCAATACTCATAGCCGGCCATTCGTTAGATTCTGCTGACCCTATCATATCAAAAGCTGACATTAATCTAGGGTCGTTGTTTTTGAGATCAAAAAAGAGTTGAAAACGCTCTTGATAGTGTTTGTGGTGAGAGAAGAGATCGTCTTTATTACTATGGGGATCGAGAGTACAGCAAGATGCTTTACCTATCCATTCTTTGGATAGAGCCCGCTCTGAATAGAACAGGCTTCTATTATGAACATTTAAATCGACATTATTGTCAAAGGCTCTCTGTCTAAAAGGGTATTCTCTTTTGAAACGATCCTCAAGACAATGAAGTTTTTTCTTCCATATTTTTGAAGCAAAACCTGATAAAAGAGGATCGCTATTGAAGGCGGTTTTCAAAGCCCGCATTTCACCAGGTCTCACACCGCGGTTTTGTTGAGAAATGTCTTCAATAAAGCAGGAAATGTCAGCAAGAGAATGAAAAGTTGGCATATTTTTTAATGATTTTTTATATTAGCATAATTTAACATAAAACACTTTGAAGTAGTAGTATGATTTTTATGAAAATTTATCTGCATGAAATGAGGAGAAATACTGCATTAATAGTATTCAATAATATAATCAAACAACTATAGAAATAACATATCTTCATTAAGTAAGGTTCATAGGCTAATGAACTATGCTGGGTGTAAGCGTATCCTTGATAGCATTATGAGGGCATTAGGCATTTGTACACGCGTATGGCACTATAGACAAAATCTTTTAGCTATCGCGATTGGCCTGTGTGACATAGTTGATATTGCAATAATTTCATGTTACGTTGAGATGAGTTAAAATTTGATAATAGGTCTTAAAAATGGATGCAACCGGTACTTTTTTTAGCATGATAGGACAAGTGGTTGCGACATCAGTCGAAGCGAGCAGAGCGTCAGATCCAGTAGTAGCACGAGATCGATGGGTTGTAGTTGATGATGAGGTTACTCCCCCGACATTTGAGGCTCAAATTTTAGCTGGAAGGGGCGTAAGAGTTGATCCTGAACTTTTACAGTATCTTAGCGAAAAAACCGATATGCCAATTTTTGCTGAGCCGGTAGATCAAGGAGCGTTTTTTCATTTAAGCGTTGGGGGTGACCGTTCTGATATTGATGACCGGCGTCTTAAAATGGTTGCTGAACAACTTGGTATACCTACTTTGATAAGAAAAGTGCCGAGTGATTTTTTTTAAATTTTATGCTTTAAAGAAGATGAAGGCTGGTCACCATCATCTCTTAGTGATGATGACTCACAAATTATTTCTTCATTATTTACTGAAACAACTGCTGAAGCTACTTTAAAAGAGTTGATGATCCAATTAAAAGTAATGTTAAGTGAAAAAGTTATTGATGCTATTTTGCCTCAAGACGGACAATTAGTTTCAGCTATATCAAAAAAACAACTCATCGAAAAGCTAGAAGAAGACTTATCAGATTTTATGCGCATTCAACGTTCTGAAAGTAATGTGGGGCAACAGTTTGGCTTCAGTGGCACTGAAGATCCAAAATGTTACAGAGTCATCTTCGAGTTAACAACTTTTTTAGAAAAGTTAACGCTCGCTGGCATAAGTAATAAAATTACAGATGAGCTATTAAATGTCAAATTTGCTCTTTTTATGCGCAATGAAGACTGGGTTAACTTTAGCGTGCAACATGTTGAGTCTTTATCTGTTATGCTTTGCGGCGATCAGCGATTGTTAAAGCCAGAACAAGATGCTACAACTGATTATGATTTGTTAACATTAGGGATTAAAGTTTGCCCTGGTTCCAGTTTGATGACTATCAGAAAAATAAAGGTGATCGCTGATATCAGTGGAAGCATGCAAGGGTCATTAGATCTTTTAAAAGAAGGGATGAGGTTATCTCTTCATAATCTTATTGAACAGGCAATAAAAATGAAAACATCATCTTTACCTGTTAGCATTATTTTTCATGATACAACTATTTTTGCAGAAACATTTGATGTAATGAATAAAGAGCAGCGCGATGCAATGTTTGCTTTTATTGCTCAAAAGGAGATTGGGGGTGGAACAGAGTATATAGAAGCCTATACGGAAGCATTTAAAGAAGAGTTAACTGCCAACGATCTTGTGATAGCTTTTACTGATGGCCAGCCTAATAGTTATCGGGGCGGAGATTACGCACAATATGTTTCAAGCATGTTGAGGTTGGATAAATTTCCAGCACGATTTTATGGATTTTACATTGGAAACGAAGGTGCTCCCGCTATTAATATATTAAGGGCTATTGGCTCATTATCTGCAGGAGGATTTATTTATCCGGTCAATCAAAGAAATTTCATAGTGCAATGTGAACGCATAAGCTTTCCGAGCGGGTCATTTGTGTTAACAATTGGAGATCTCTCTTATAAGTTAGATTATGGAATATTTCGTTACATCACTGTACCGTTACCAAAAGAACAGCCATTTTCATTGGGTCTTATGGCTTTAAATCTTAATGGAGTAAGCTGTTTACCAGTAAGAAAAGAGCAAATCATAGAAAGTTCAGTAGAACAAACCAAAGATAGTCTAGAAAAATTTTATGCGACGCAAATGAAGTTTGTTTTTGAAATATTTAAATCTAACGTTCCTTCTTTTCCGAACATTAACGCTTTAAGTGAAGAAGAAATAGCTCAATTACGTGTCATTAACCAAGATATTTTAACTCGATATTTATCTTCAGCAGTGTGCGATAAAGTGACAGAATATTTAGATAATTTTAACGTATTAATAAAAGCAAGAGTGAGCGGTGATGTTGGCCAAATGCAAGCAGCGATGGATGCACTACCTCCAGCAGTAAAATCTCTAATTTTATCAGATCCGACACAAGGATATGAGCAACGAGGGCAAGCTTTTCGCCCTAAATACCGCCAGCGGATGCGGCCCAAAAAAGACTTAAATGACCAGAAGAGCAAGCGTTCATCGCTTTTATCGTTCTTCAAGACATCGTAAGTTTTCGTTAAAAAAAAGAGCAATCAAGTTAGTGATGGATTATAGAACAAAGTTATCGTGAGCTACCCATCCCCTAAGGAAGATGGGTTTGCGATTAGACAACAAGCAACACCATGTCCTTTATGATCAAAATACTTGCACAACCGCGTTTCTTTCAGGGGCGGGTCAAGCAAGCAATCGGCCTTTGGCCGATAGTGTGAGTGATTGCTTTATTTGTTTCTCGCTGGGCGGTTTGCGCTGGTTCTCAATAGCGAATCATTGCTGTTGCTTAATCGGAAGCCCCTCTTCTTTAGGGGATGGGTAGTTCACAAGAGCTAGGATCGGTAGTTAACTAGATCACTGCTTGGCGCATCACTTTACCCATGATAAACGTTCTGACAAATCTTGGCAGAAGTAATAAGCTATATCCTAAAAACTTTGAAACAAAACCTGGAAATAAAGTGATTGATTGCCCAAGATGATTCATAATACTATCAGCGACAATTTCAGGCGTCCCTACTAATCCATCCATTCTCATGCCAGCTCTTTCTGCAAATTTTGTTGCAATAGGCCCCGGTGCCACAATAAGAATGTTGATGTTTTTATCTTTCCATTCTGTTTGCAAGCCTTCTCCAAAACTTTGTATAAAGTTTTTTGTTGCTGCATAAAGACTTGAATGAGGAGCTCCTTGAAATCCTACAATTGAGCTAAACAGTACTAAATTGGATTTTTGGCGTTGTTTTAAAACTTCACCTAATCGATAAGTTAAATCAACAACCGCACGGCAATTGACATCGATCATGTTCAGCTGTAGGTCTATCGGGAGCTGATCAAATTTACCTACCAAACCAAAACCTGCTGATAAAATAACTGTAGAAAGATCTCGTTGACTGGCTTGTGCAACAAGATTATTCCGAGTTTCGATAAAGCTGATATCTCCCGCAATAATTATTATGTTGATCTTAAAATGAGATTCAATGAAAACTTTTAATTCATTCAAACGTTCGCTTGATCGGGCATTTAAAATTAAATTGAACCCTTTTTTCGCTAAATTTAGAGCGCAACAGCGACCTATTCCTTCAGATGAACCCGTAATAAGAGCCCACGATTGTTCAGTATCCATCATCGTAATCATGAGTTAATTTTCTGAATTATAGCACTGAAACATGTTCTTTTGCTCATAGTCAAGATATCAGCATGTCACTTTGATGAATGTAATTTATATAAAGATGATAGTCGCTATTTTTTTATCGAAAAGCATTAAAAAATTATTGTTTTAAATAGGCGTTTGATTTACAATCCCTCTGTTATCAATAAAACAGTTGAACTATGTATGGACAATAATAAAAAAAATTCTCTTACAGCCAATCTTAAAGCAAATATCATTCAAGCAGCTCTAGCTATAACTTTTGTTAATGTATCTTGTTTATTGGGGTGCATGAACTATTTCTATCATGATTGGTTTTTAATTTTAAACAATGTTATTAACACAATTCGTCCGATGCCTTTTACTTTAAAGTGGATAATGGGCTCTAGTCTTGGAGTGATACTAGTAATGGTTTTTCGGATAAAACTCGAGTTTTATCTTGAGAAAATTATTTTTCACAATCAAAATATTTTTTATAAAATTATGAAATATAACATTATTTCTTTGATAAGCACGTTAGTTGGTATAGCGATAATGTGCGCCTTCGTTCATCAGAACACAGGTGGTTTGCAATGTTTTGAAATATGGATATCAAGTTGTTCACGTCTGGTTATTCAATTACCAACAGAGTTAGCATTGTCTTTAAACAGCAGCAGCAATATTCAAGTTAGTCCTGTCATGAGTGCCATTGTGTTTATCCTCATTAATATTTGCAAAATAGCAGCTGTTCTTGAGATTTCTGTTATTATTTTCTCATTAAAACCCGATAGTATTTTTCAGAAGATAAATTTTAAGAGTTTAAACCGTATAGGATGGTATATTGCTACCCATTTACTCTTATGCAAACCATTAGCTTTAATGTTTTTTTACAATGTGACAGGATCAGAAGGGGTTTTATATGCAACTTCATACCTTCCGCTTATCTTTTTATATATAAACTTTATGCCAATTTTTGATTTAATTCTGAAATCTTTAGAAAAAGGATTTGTGTTGGAAAAAGATGAAGACTTTACCGTGTAACACATCAATATAAAAAGGAATTTTCTATGGGTATTATTGTAAATTTGGATGTTATGTTGGCAAAAAGAAAAATGAGCTTGCAGTCACTTGCAGCTCAAGTTGATATTACGATTCAAAATTTATCAATCTTGAAAACAGGAAAAGCAAAAGCTATTCGGTTTTCAACACTTGAAAAATTGTGCGAAGTTCTTCATTGCCAACCAGCAGATTTATTGGGTTATTCAAGAGACAATCAAGACGTTTTTTGATAAAACTTATGTAAGACTCCACGCATCATCTATGAAAATAAAGGTGGGTGGAGTTAAAGTGTAAGACTTGATTTGTTGTAAAAAACTATTCTCTAGTGTTCAGAAAAAACAATCTAGTCTATTGTATTATGTGTTAAAGCCTCAACCTCTAAATAATGGTACTGGATACTCGAGCTTTCTGTGCAAAATCCTTAACAGCTGTAAGATACTTGCGGTTCGTTTGTGTCCCCCCAAGTTCTTTAATTAATCGACGATGCGAGTTGGCGATAACAGCACGTTCCTTGAATTCTTTAGGAAGTGATAAGAAAAAGGTATCTCTCAAGATATTATTTTTAGTGAAGATCCTAATGAAGCCAAAATGAGTTTTACCATCAAAAATCTGATCATGTTTAAGACCGCTTTCTACAAGGATGACTGCTTTTATGTGATTATTAGTTATTAATAAGTTCATCAGTTTAAGCAATTCAGGATCGCTTGCGATTAAACTTGTGCTATCAATAATAATAAATTCTTGTTTGATATTAAAAATAAAAGTATCTACAGAGTCGGCAGTTTCACCAAGAGTCAAGCATGGGGCTAAATCAATAAAAAGAATTTTGCTGTTTTTCATTTGCTTTTTGATTTCTATTTTTTCAGGAAAGTTTTTTATGTCGATATTTGCTATTTCTAAAAACTGAGGCAAGATCGCTACTCCTGCTTCGAATTCATAATAAGGAGTAATGCTACTGACATTTTTTTTATCTTCAAGAGAAACATGTTCTATCGCACATGTTAATGCTGAAATAATAGCAAGCATACCATTGTGAGTTACAAATTTTTTTGCAAAGATGATGGGCTTAGCGCCTTCCTCAAGATCAATTTCAGCTTCATCATCAGAATCACTAGCATAGCTTATGCTTGCCGGAGCAGTAACGATAATTGAGTATTCAAAGAACAGTTCATTTAAGTAAGTTAATAAAAGACCCAGCGTGGTATAATCACGATCCGTTATTGCTTTTTTGAGTCTGGTGAAGGTTTGTGTAAAACTAGCCTGCAAATCAGTGGCGGCTAGTTTGTAAATAGATTTTTCTAATTGTTCATGTAACTTGAGGTTTGCATACTGGGTTGTTAATGTCCCTACAAGTTGTGTAAGAGTCGACCAGTAATAAACATCTGTCACAGGGATTGCATTTTTAGTTTTATAGGTATCTTTATAATGAATTAAAGCTTTATCTTGATTAAAAGACAGGGTCTCATTAATTTCAATACAATCTATCGCTTTAATAACAGCATGTTCTAAAGCGCATAGAATTAATGTGTCATTTACTGTTAAGTGATCACAGCAAAAGAACGAAGTATAGTAATCAATCAAATGACACGTCTCATCAATCACTGTTTTGGTTTCATAGTTATCAGTAACACTTTTTTTCAGAAGAGCTGCATACACTGCCCAGTCTTCTTTTGCTACAAGAGTACCCTGATCCCACTGTGTTGTTAATAAGACTTTTATCTCCAAAAAGGCTTTTTTTAGTCTTTCTTTTTGAAGAGTTTCAGTAGGATGGTGTTTATTGATGAGTTCTAAGATCTTATCAAATACATTGTGTTGCAAGCTCCTTTTAAGAGCATGACTTATCTCAGACGTATGAGTGCTTTTATGATGCATTAAGTAATCACATACCTGAAAGCTTATATAGTCGCGGCCTTGGGATGAACGTAAAATATTATGTAATGTTGTTTTGGCTAAATTTTTCTCACCTTTCTTGTTTTTGCAAACTTCCACCGCTGCCCAAAGTAAGTTTACATAACTTGTGACTGCTGGTGATGATTTTAAGACTGCAGTTAAGACCGGAGTTGAATATTGAGCATAATTTTTTTGACGGATGAAGACGGATGCTTTTAAAGGGGTCTTTTTGAATTGAAGATAACCTAAGACTTTATTGAGGTCGGCGAGCGTTTGCCCCAGGGTATTAACATATTCTTGAGGAGCTAATCCTAGATTAATTCTCACTGAAGGTTCAGTTGAAGCTATGGTAACCTCGTTATATCCAAAACCACTGCGACGATGCATTTCGATACTTAATTTAGAGGTAGGATCGGCATAGTAACAACGGTAATGGCTCAATCCAACAATAAAACTTGCAACCATATTCGGCCAATCGGTGCCTAACAGTGCTTGTGCACGATGATCTAAAGGAAGGGTTTTGGAATGGATTTTAACCATTGCACAAGCGTAATAGTCTTGTTCTGTAATGGACAGCATGTCAGGATGAAGAGCTATAGAATCATATGTTGTTTTTAGGGCTTTTGTCACAGTCCGTTTGTATTTAAGGAGTAATTCATGGAGTTGCCCTGTGCCAGTAGTGCTTGTGATAGAAGGAAATTCACTCATCACATCGCCACAGTATTGTAACGGGTTTACAAAATTACCGACATGAGCATGTCCGCCATAATCAAAACAGGATTTGTCAGAATAAAAAATATATTTATCTTTGCTGAGCCTATTATAACAATACCCCATAGAAGAGCGAGCATAATGATCACATTTTGATGCCGGAACGAGATCATACACGTCTTCATCAAAATAATGGGTGCGCGGATTGATAGCCTTGCCTAATAAATTAATGACCCTTTCATCGACTTGAGCTAAAGGAAAGTATTTTGATTCAGGATGATGAGTTGTGAATAATAGTTTTGCTTGTTGTTCTAAGACCTTAATTTTCTCTACATCTTTTTTTAATTTTTCACGGTGCTCTTTGATTTTTTTATTCAATGAAACTTGCTTATTATTCATGCAATATTCAGTTGGGTTTTTTATATCCCATTATAATGAAAGTTATTGAAAAAAATAAATAAGTTATCAGAGTTAATTTTATAAAAAAAGCATTTATTTCAGTGATTGGTCAAGCATGGAGGTTTGTGATATTCTCTTCATCACTCAATTGCTAACGCACTTTTAGTTGAGCTCTCTTAGGATATTACGCAATTAAGTAGCGCATGCATATCCAGAAGGTGAATCCGATCTTACCCAAGCTATCAATCTTATTTTTAAAAAAGCCATGAAGTGCTCGAGTAATAGGATGCACTTTCAAACAAAACGAATACTCTTATTCATTAATGGATGGGGTGCCATAGACAGCACTGTAACCTTTCAGTCATTTTTTTTATT